>NZ_CAOKTW010000003.1:300000-415137 GCF_948472335.1 Streptococcus bouchesdurhonensis
TAGCACGGTCAGTTCCGACCTGTTCTTCACGATGGTTAAAGAAATAACGGTGTCCATTTCGATAAACCCAACCAACATTCAAGGCTTTCTTTTCTTTCAGTTCCCCTGAATCAGCAAAAGTATAACGAGTATCGTCCATAATTAACTCACCTGTTGCCATAGCACCACTTTCAGTAAGATAGTAGTCCCCATGCCACTCATCTTGAGCCATGTACCCCCACTTCTTGAAATAGTACCACTTGCCATCTACCTTTTGCCACTGTTCATTAGCATAAGAACCATCAGACTTCAGGTAGAAATAAGAAGAATAAGTTGGATCATAAAGCCATTCATTTTGCATCATAACACCTTGACCATTCAAGAAATAATTTCCTTGCCACTGACTTTTAGCCATATAGCCCCACTTCTTGAAATAGTACCATTTGCCATTGATTTTCTGCCATTCTTGTTCTGCATAAGAACCATCTGCCTTGAGGTAGAACCAGCTCTTATAATTGTTATCGTAAACCCATTCATTTTTAGCCATGTAACCACCCGCTTTGAGGTAATAGTTTCCATGCCATTCTTTTTGAGCATAACGACCATCTGCTTTTATATAGAACCAACTATTGTAGCTAGTATCGAAAATCCATTCACTCTTAGCTTTTGAACCATCTGCTTTTACATAGAAGTCACCTTCCCAATGTGCTGATGTTGAATTTGGCTTACTTTCTTCTTTTTGACTACTAGCTCGCGTCTCTTTTACTTCTTCCTTTTTCTCTGGACGCTGACTAGAAGAAGTCTCAACCTTTTTCTCTTCTTCTTTTTGACTTGTAGTCGTTTCTGATTTCTTTTCTTCTACCTTACTAGAAGAAGCTTGAACACTGCTTTCTTCCGAAGATGCTTTCGCTTCAGCTTCATTTGCAGCCACCTGATTAACGATCAATCCAAGCAAAAAGGCACTTGCTAATCCAATTTTTCCAATCTTTGTTTTCAATCTTTCCTCCCTTATAAAAAATGGAACAGACATCTGAATGCTGTTCCACCTAGCTTTTGCTACTTACCAATTATTTTACAAAATCAAGCAATGCCAAGAAGCTTTCAGCTTCAAGTGACGCACCACCTACAAGGGCACCGTCAACGTCTGGGCAAGCCATGTATGAAGCAACGTTTTCAGGTTTAACAGAACCACCGTATTGAACACGAACTTTGTCCGCAACTTCTTTACCAAAGTCAGCAGCTACAACGTCACGAACAACTTTACACATTTTTTGTGCGTCATCTTGTGAAGCTGATTTACCAGTACCGATAGCCCAGATTGGCTCATAAGCGATAACTGAGGCAGCAACTTGTTCAGCAGTCAATCCAGCCAATGCAGCAGATACTTGAGCACCTACAAATTCAGCAGCTTTACCAGCTTCGTAAGTTTCAAGTGACTCACCACAACAGATGATTGGAAGCATACCGTTTGCAAAGATTGCTTTTGCTTTTTTGTTGATATCTTCGTCAGTTTCATGGAAGTAGTCACGGCGTTCTGAGTGACCGATAACAACGTAGTCAGTACCGATTTCTTTCAAAACTTGTGGGCTTGTTTCACCAGTAAAAGCACCTGCATTTTCAAAGTAGCAGTTTTGAGCAGCAACTTTAAGATTTGAACCTTTTGCAGCAGCAAGAACAGTTGTCAAATCAAGAGCTGGAGCTGCGATACCTGCTTCAACAAGATCTGATGAAGGAAGTTTTAATGCAACTGCTTCAACGAATGCTTTAGCTTCTTCTGGATTTTTGTTCATTTTCCAGTTACCAGCGATAAATGGTTTACGTGACATTTCACATACCTCTTTTTTCAATTTATTTTCTATTTATTTTATCACAATTAGACACAGCTTGCAAATCTTACTCGGATTTCAAGCCTGTTTACATGGATTAATCCTTCCAAAGATCCATGGCATTTCTGAAATCTGCAGATACCTGTGTCAACTGAGGGTTGCTTGCTTCTCTCTCTGCCCGTTTAGCCTCGATTTGAGCCACACTTTTGATCCCTTCATGGCGCCAATTTCTCAAAATCGCCTGAATGTACTTCCAGTTTGGTTTCCCATTCAAAACCGCTTCACGAAGAGCTTCCTTAATCAAGTCAGCACTGGTTCCATCTTCCTTAAGGGTCTTGGTCAAATCCTCAATCTCAAAAGGCGTCAACAAGCGTCCCAACTCCTGCTGGAAGGTCTCTACCAAATCCTTGAGCTGGTTTTGAGGGGTCAACTGGTCTGAACTTGAATGAACTGCTCCAAGCAGGTCATCCAAACGTTCCAATGCCAAACTAGCATCAAAAAGCAATTCGATTTCGCCATTCAATTCAATCGTTCGATACTGAAGCAGCCCCCTCTCCGTCAGATTGGAAATAGCCTGATTGACATCCGAAATTTCCTTGCCAATCCTTTCAGCAATCTGGCTTGGGGACATTTCTTCCAAACCTGTCGTATTTTGCAAATAGAAAAATTGCCAGACCAGAAAATCGTCGCTGGACGGAAAGAGTTCCTTAAAATGCAAGAGCAGGGCACTCGGTAAAACCAAGTTCCCTGATTTAAAAGCGTCTAAATATGTCATAATTCCTCTTATAAATACCCATATGCAGATGCATCATCTTCTATCTTTCTCCAGTCAAAAGGTGTCTCCTGATAGACGGCATAGTTCACCCAGTTGCTGAAAAAGAGGGCTGCAGATGAAGACCAACAAAGACAAGGTGTCTGGTTGACATCATCATCCTTAAAGTAATTTTCTGGAATATGAGGATCCAAACCTGCATCACGATCTCGGAAATATTCATTTGCCAAGGTATCACGGTCATATTCCAAATGCCCAAAACTATAAATTTCACGCAAATCCCGACTGGCCAAAATCGAAACCCCAACCTGTGGGCCCTCTGATAAAATCTCAAGATTTGTTTTATTTAAGACCTCTTCCTTAGAAATCTCCGTGTGCCGTGAATGAGGAGATACATAGCTATCGTCAAAACCTCTAAAGAGAAGGTGCCCTTCCTTTAAGGTGTCCTGAGGATAGATACCTGATAATTTACTGTCCATCTGGTATTTTTCCACCCCATAACGCAGATAAAGACCAGCCTGAGCACCCCAACAGATATGAAGGGTCGAATAGACATGAGTCTTGGACCACTCAAGCACCTGGCTAAATTCCTCCCAATAATCCACTTCCTCAAATGGTAAATGCTCAACTGGAGCACCCGTAATAATCATCCCATCAAAATACTCATCCTTGACTTCAGGAAAAGTTTTATAAAAGGTCTCCATGTGCTCTGAACGAGTTGTTTTAGAACGATGGCTCTCCATATATAGAAAATCAATATCTAATTGTAAAGGTGTGTTAGCCAAATGGCGCAACAACTGGGTCTCTGTGACCATTTTCTGTGGCATGAGATTTAAAATTAAAATCTTCAAAGGACGGATATCTTGGTGGGCAGCACGTTGATCATCCATGACAAAGATATTCTCTGTCCGTAAAATCTCAACAGCTGGCAATTTTTTATCAATTCGAATCGGCATAACCCTCTCCTAACTGTACTCTTTCAGGAATAATTGCATATGTTTGAAGCCAAATCTCAAACACTTAGTCCTTTTATTATACTGCAAGAAGATATAGTTTTCAATTATAGTTTTTCTCTAACTAGCTATAGTCTATTTTTATATCCTAATGTAGAGAAAACAGCCCTAAGGACTGTTTTCATTAATAATGCATCAAAACTTTGTAGTCGTAGTCACCGATCTTTTCACGGCCGTTCAATTCATCCAATTCGACAAGGAAGGCACAACCTGCTACAACACCACCAAGTTTTTCAATCATCTCGATGGTTGCCTTAACAGTTCCACCTGTTGCCAAGAGGTCATCTACGATAAGAACACGTTGACCTGGCTTTATGGCATCCGCGTGCATAGTCAAGGTATCAACACCGTACTCTTTTTCATAGTCAGCAGAAATGACTTCGCGTGGCAATTTACCTGGTTTACGAACAGGTGCAAAACCAATTCCCAACTCAAAGGCAACTGGACAGCCCACGATAAAACCACGAGCCTCAGGACCTACAATCATGTCTATTTTCTTGTCAGTCGCATACTGAACAATTTCACGAACAGCATAGCTATAAGCATTTCCATCAGCCATCAAAGGACTGATATCACGGAAGGTGATACCTTCCTTAGGATAATTTTCAATTGTTGCAATGTAATCTTTTAAATTCATCTTTTTCTTTCTTTCAAAGTTTTTACTCTCTATTATACCATATTTTCTCCAAAAGAAGAAAGTATAACCAATATTTCCTAACTGATACTCAATGAAAATCAAAGAGCAAACTTGGAAGTTAGCCGTAGGTTGATCAAAACAGTGTTTTGAGGTTGTGGATAGAACTGACGAAGTTAGCTCAAAATACTGTTTTGAGGTTGCAGATGGAAGCTGACGTGGTTTGAAGAGATTCTCGAAGAGTATAAGAGCCTGATTTCTATTTCCACTTTGTAACTCTGGTAACAACAGCAAAAAGCTGATGAATCGAATGATTCATCAGCTTTAGGGATGATATGTTCATTACAAACAAATCATATCAATCAGAAAGCTTAGTCTTCTTTCTTCTTGCGAGCTACAAGACCAAATCCACTCAATACTCCGAGAAGTCCAAGTGCTGCAAGGTTAGCATGGTCTTCTGTA
Source organism: Streptococcus bouchesdurhonensis (assembly GCF_948472335.1). The sequence continues at coordinate 304,687 of NZ_CAOKTW010000003.1, forward strand.
CCAGTATTTGGCAATTCACGCTTACCTTCAGCTTCTTTGACTGCTGTTGGTTGTGCTGGTTGTGCTGGAGTAGCCGGTACTTGAGGTTTAGCTGGCTGTTCAGGCATTGCTGGAGTAGCTGGCTCAACTGGTTGTACTGGTTGACTTGGATCAACTGGAGTTGGCATTTCAACTTTTCTGAAGATATGCTTGATAGTTCCAGCTGGATCCGTTACAGTCTTCACATATTCGTAACCTGGAATTGTTCCTGGTTCTTTAGAACCTGGCTCAGTTGGTTTCAATGGATTTCCATTCTCATCAGTCCAAATAGTTGTATTTTGTTTACCTGGATTTGGTTGAGGAACAGGTGAAGGTGTTGGAGCTGGTTGTATTACTTTTTCGTAGACATGTTCGATATCGCCATTTGGAAGTTTCTTAGTTTCTACGAAGCGGTATCCTGGGATATCTTTCTTAGGTTGGTCGCCATCTTCTGTTGGATAGTTTGGAATTTCATTTCCGTCTTTATCCTTGAATGATGTCTTAACTTTTTCGTAGACATGTTCTGTATCGCCATTTGGAAGTTTCTTAGTTTCTACGAAGCGGTATCCTGGAATATCTTTCTTAGGTTGGTCGCCATCTTCTGTTGGGAAGTTTGGAATTACATTTCCTTCTTTATCCTTGAATGAAGTTGTTACTTTTTCGTAAACGTGTTCTGTATTTCCGTCTTCAGTAGTTCTAGTTTCTACAAATTTATATCCTGGGATATCTTTCTTAGGCGTTGTTCCTTCCTCAGTTGTTGTTCCTTCGATTACGTGTCCGTCAGTATCTACGAATGATGTAGTTACTTTTTCGTAGACATATTCTGTATCACCATTTGGAAGTTTACGAGTTTCTACTACTTTGTATCCTGGAATCTTCTTAGGATCTTTTGTTCCTTCCTCAGTTGTTGTTCCTGGGATTGGGTTACCGTTCTTATCTACGTGTTTAGTTGTTACTGGTTCGTAGATGTATTTAGTGTTCCCTTTTTCATCCGTTTCAGTCTTAACAAGTTTGTATCCTGAGATTTTTTCTGATGGATTTTTACCATCTTTAGACGGGATAATTTCAGTTTCTTTACCATCTTTTCCTACTACTACAAATTTAGTGTCAGGACGAACTGTTGGTGTGTAAGAAGCTTTGATTGTCTTACCGTTTTTATCTTTACGTACAACTTCTACTGGAGTAGCTTTTCCTACGAAGTCTTTTTCTGGAGTGAATGTTACTTTACCATCTTTATCGATTGTGTAAGTTCCTTCTCCTGGTACTTTCTTCTCAGTTGTTCCATCTTTAAATGTTGGAGCTACTGTAGTGTCTACATCACCTTTGAATACTGGAGTATTCGATTGAGCTTTTCCTTTAGCACCTTCAGAAACTACGTTTTCTGTAGTTGTTTTACCTAATACTGTTGGTGTGTAAGTAGCTGTTACTGGTGTTCCGTTTTCGTCAACACGTTTAACTGTTACACCTTTAGCTTTTCCTACGAAGTCTTTTTCTGGAGTGAATGTTACTTTACCGTTCTTATCGATTGTGTAAGTTCCTTCTCCTGGTACTTTCTTCTCAGTTGTTCCATCATCAAATGTTGGAGCTACTGTTTCATCAATTGGTACTGTTACAGTTTTACCATTTACTTTAGTAGTTCCTGGTGTGAATACTGGAGTTTCTGATTGAGGTTGTCCTTTTTCACCGATTGATGTTACATCTTTAGAACTTGGAGTTACTGGTAACACTACTGGAGTGTATTTCGCTGTAACTGGTGTTCCATTTTTGTCAACACGTTTAACTGTTACACCGCTAGCTTTTCCTGTGAAGTCTTTATTTGGAGTGAATGTTACAGTTCCATCTGGAGCTACTGTATAAGTTCCTTCCCCTGGTACAACTTTTTCAGTTGAACCATCTTCAAATGTAGCTGGTTTAGTATCATCAAGTTCTACAGTTTTTTCTACACCGTTCACTGTTGTCTTACCTGCTTCAAAGGCTGGTTTACCTTTTTGAGTTGCACCTTGTACATCAGTAGTTACTTCATCATCTGAAGTTGGAGTTACTGGTTTAACAGTTGGTGTGTATTTAGCTGTTACTTCAGTTCCGTTTTTGTCAACACGTTTAACTGTTACACCACTAGCTTTACCTGTGAATTGTGGTTCTGGAGTAAATGTTACTACACCATTTTCGTCGATAGTGTAAGTTCCTTCTCCTGGTACTTTCTTCTCAGTTGTTCCATCGTCGAATGTTGGTGTAACAGTTTCGTCGATTTCTACAGTTACTTCTTTACCGTTAACTGTTGTTTTACCTGGTGTGAATACTGGAGTTCCAGTTTGTTTAGCACCTTGTACATCTTCAGATACTACGTCATCTGATGTTGGTGTTACTGGTTTAACTGTTGGTGTGTACTTAGCTGTAGCTGGAGTTCCGTTTGTATCTTTACGTTGAACTTCAACTCCTTGTGCTTTACCTGTGAAGTTTGGTTCTGGTTTGAATGTTACTTCACCAGTTTCTGGGTTGACTGTGTAAGTTCCTTCTCCTGGTACTTCTACTGAAGTTTCATCAGTTGGTTCACCAGTTTCTGGATCGATTAATTTAGCTGGTACAGTTGGATCGATTGGAGTTTTAGTATTTCCTTCAGTGAATGTTGGAGTTCCACTTTGCTCTTGACCTTGTGCACCTTCAGAAGTAGCTGATTTCGCAGTTGGTGTAACAGGCGTGATATTTGGAGTGTAAGTTGTTGTTACTGGAGTTCCATTTGTATCTTTCGCTTGAACTGTTACTGGTTGAACTGGTCCTGAGTAAGTTTTGTCTGTTGGAGTAAATACTGCAACTGGATCTTTACCAGGCTCTGTTGTAAGAGTATATTTACCAATTACATTTCCTTTTGGATCTTTAGCTGGTACTTCTGTAGCTGGTTGTCCATTTTCATCTAATAATGTGTAAGTTGTTGGATCGATTGCTACAACTTCTTCAGTTTTAGCTTTTGTAATTGGATCTTCAACTTCAGTTACTCCACCTTTGAATTTAACTGGTTGGCTTTGAGTTTGACCTTGAATATCTGAAGTTACTGATGGTTCTGCAGTTGGTTTAACACCGATTACTACCGCTTTGTATTTACCAAGTGCTGGAGTACCGTTTTTATCAACACGTTTAACTGTTAATTCAGTACCTTTACCTTTGAATTGTGGGTCTGGAGTGAATGTTACAGTTCCATCTTCTGCAACTGTGTAAGTTCCTTCTCCTGGAATTGTTACAGTTGTTACTTCTTGTCCTGTCTTAGGATCAATTAGTTTCGCTGGTACAGCTTCATCAATATCAACCGTTTTTTCAACGCCACCAATCGTTGCTTTACCACCGATGAAGTTAGGTTTACCACTTTGTACTTTACCTTGAACACCTGCAGTTTCAACTTCTGTTCCGTTTGGAGATGCTGGGTGTACTACAGCTGTGTATTCTGCAGTTACTGGAGTTCCGTTTTGGTCTTTACGAACAACTGTCATTGTTGTTCCTTTACCTTTGAATTGTGGGTCTGGAGTGAAGTGTACTGTTCCATCTGGATCTACTGTGTACGTTCCTTCTCCTGGAATTGTCTTAGTAGTTGTTCCATCTTCGAATGTTGCTGGTACTTTATCATCCATTGGTACTTCTACTTCTTTTCCATCAATTGTAGTTTTACCAGGTTTGAATTCTGGTTTACCACTTTGAGGGGCACCTTGAATATCTTCAGTGAATGTATTAACACCTACTGGAGTAACTGGTTTAATTGTTGGTGTGTAAGTAGCAGTTGTTGGAGTTCCATTCGCATCTTTCGCTTGAACTGTTGCTGGTACTGGAGTACCTACGAAGTCTTTGTTAGGTGTGAATGTCACTTTACCTGTTGTTGGATCGATAGTGTATGTACCAACTGTGTTTCCTTTAGCGTCTTTCGCTGGAATTGTTGTTTCATCAGTTGGTTGTCCAGTAGCTGGATCGATTAATTTAGCTGGTTGTTCAGCATCGATCTTCATAGGAACTTTATCATTACCTGGGGTGAATGTTGGAGTTCCTTCTTGAGGTTGTCCTTGTGCACCTTCAGTTGTTGTTGGTTTTCCTGTTGGTTCTACTGGAGTGATGTTTGGAGTGTAAGTTGTTGTTACTGGAGTTCCATTTGTGTCTTTAGCTTGGATAGTAACTGGAGCAACTTCTCCTGCATATGTTTTATCAGTTGGTGTAAATACCGCAGTTGCTTTACCGTCTACCACTTTAAGTGTGTATGTACCGATAACATCTCCTGCTGGGTTTTTAGCTGGTACTGATGTAGCTGGTTGTCCATCTTCACCTAATAATGTAAATGAATTAGGGTCAAGTGGTACTTCTTTTTCAACACCGTTAACAGTTGCTTTACCAGGTTTGAAGGTTACTTCTTTAGATTGTTCAACACCTTGTACATCAGTTGTTTCAGCTGGTGAAGCAGTTGGTGTTACGCCTACGATTGTTGGAGTGTAAGTTGTTGAAACTTTTGTTCCGTTTTCGTCTTCTGCTTGAACCTTAGCTGGTTGTACTTTACCTTTGTATTCTTTGTTAGTTGGTGTGAAGGTTACTTTGTTAGTAGCTGGGTCAATTGTGTATTCCCCTACTTTGTTTCCATCTGGATCTAAAGCGTCTACTGGAGTACCTGGTGCTACTGGGTTACCTTCTTTATCAAGAAGAACCGCTGAGTTAGCTTTGATTGGTACTGATTTTTTCTCACCTTCTACTGTTGTTTCACCAGGTGCAAATGATACTGTTCCATCTTGTGGTTGTCCTTGGATACCTGAAGATTCTGCTGGTGTTGCTGTTGGTGTGACACCTACGATGTGTGGAGTGTAAGTAGTGTTTACTTTAGTTCCGTTTTTATCTTCTGCTTGAACTTTAGCCGGTGTTACTTTACCAGTGTAAGTTTTGTCAGTTGGTGTGAATGTTACTTCACCTGTTGCTGGGTCTACTGTGTATTCCCCAACTTTGTTTCCTTTTTCATCTACAGCATCCACTGGGCCATTTGCTTCTGTTCCATCTGGATTCAATAGTTTTACAGAGTTTTCTTTAATTGGTACTTCTGCATTTCCTGCTGTGAATGTAGGAGTTCCTTTTTGAGTTTCACCTTGTACTCCTGCTGAGTCAGCTGGTTTAGCTGTTGGTTCTACAGCTGTTACTGTTGGAGTGTATTTTGTAGTAGCTGTCGCAGTTACAGGTTGGCCATCTTTATCTTGACCTACTGGTGCTGTTAATGTTACATCAACACCTGAAGCAGTTCCTTTAAATGTTGGAAGTGGTTGGAATTTAACTTCTCCAGTTGCTGGATCGATTGTGTAAGTTCCTTCTCCATCTACAGTTACAGAGTCAACTTTATCGCCAGTTTTTGGATCTACTAATTTAGCTGGGTAAGTAGCACTTGGTGTTACTGGTGTAGCAGTATCTCCATCTGTTTTAAATGTTGGAGTTTTCTTCTGTTCTTTACCTTGAACATCTGTTGATTCTTCTGGATCTGCAGTGATTTCTTTTGGTGTTACTGTTGGAATGTATACAGCATCCATCGTTTTTGTAGTCGTTGAATGTGTACCATCATTGATGTTTTCAAGACTGTTTTGAGCTGTTAATGCAGTCCATCCAGTAGATTGACCATTTGAGTCCACTGCTCGTAGTGCAATACCATCAGCTTTACCTACGAAGTTAGCTTCTGGAGTGAAGGTTACTTTATCTTCTGTTACTGTGTATGTACCTTGACCTGGAACTTTAAGGGTATCAACTAGGTTATCACCATCAACAATTTTAACGCCACCTTGAGCTTTCTTAGTAGTTTCAGCACTGATTACATTACTTTGTTCAGTATACTGAATTTTACCGTATGAGTTGAATGTAGTTTTACCGTTGTTAGAACCTAGGTCAGATCCATCGTCTCCTAATGCACGTGTTCTGAATTCGATACCTACAGATTGAGTTTCACCTTGTTTACCAGTAGTTTCTTCTTTATCTCCACGTGGTGGGTGAATTACTTGGATTTGGTTATCTTCTACTTCCCCTGAGTAAGCAATACCGATTGGTTTTTCTACTTGAGATTCTTCTGTAGCGATACGTACACGGAAGTTTACAACATCTTTACTAGTATCAACTACTTGAGTGTTTTTAAATGTAAGTTCTACTTCTTGATTATTTCCATTTACTTCTGCAATATTAGATTCTTCACCTTTATCGAATTTACCATTACCATTGAAGTCAATAAATCCACGAACGTAAGCTGGTTCTACAGTGTCTGTGTATTTTTCATTACCATTTGCTGAAGCAATTACTTTTACTTTGTATGTGTTATCTGGTCCTTTAACTAATTGAACTTCTGGACGACCTGTATCTTTATTAGGATGAACGTTATCTGGAGAGATAAGTTGATCTACACCTTCATCTCCAGTGTCTTTCGTATCATCTGAGTCAACACCAATTACACGAGTACCTGGAGCTGAGTCGATATCGGCTTTCACTTTACCTAAGTATGGTTGTTGAATTTGACGAACAGCTTTTGTTGTCCAGTCTGTTGTTTGTGTTTTTAAGTAGTGCTCAGCAATACCATATGATTCTGGAAGATCTCCGAAGTCAGAGAATTTAATACCAATCATTGAAGATTGAGCACCAGAAGTCATGATGTAGAATCCTAATTGTGATACGTTAGCTGAAGATACGATTGGTGTAGCATTAGCCCCTGCGTTAATATATGGACCGAATACTTGTGATCCTAATCCACCAGTTGCGCTATCTGGAGTTGCGAATTGTTTAGCTTTGATTGCTTTAATTACGTCCTCTGAAAGCCAATTTTCAACACCCTTCATGCTTGCAAATCCGTTGAAGTTAGGGTTTGGTGCATATGGCGTGTCTTTTCCTGCTTTACCTACGATTCCAGCTAATTCCCATGGTGTACCGTTAGTAGTATAAATCTCTACCTCATTACGTACTTGTTCCTCACCAGATGTCATTACAACCCCTGGTTGTACTTTTTTACCGTTGTATTCAGCTTCTAAGTCAAATAATACCCCAGCAACTGTACCATTTTTCGGAACACCTTGATCATTTGTTCCAGAAAGTGTTGTTTTGGCTGTGTCACCTGTACTAATTCCTGTTGATTTTACCTGAGTCCATTTATTTTGAGGAGCAGCACCAATACCACTTCCACCATTAGCTGGGTTAAAGGCATTGTTTGCATTTTCTTCATAAGAAGCTGCGTAATCTGTTCCAGCTACACGGTTTTTATGAATTTCTGTTGAATGGAATGGTTTAAGAGCTTTTACTGTTAATTTAACTTTATAACCTGGAATTAGTTCTTTTTCATATTGTGATCCAACTTGAAGTTGTCCGTTATCTTTTAAACCTTTCCAAGCTGTTGTATCTCCTAAGTCAATCCATTGGATTTGGTCATTTAATTTCGCGATTTCTTTAAGTTTTGTTTTTACTTTAACATCCGCTAATGAATCATAGTCATGGTCTGCTAACCATTTTTTACCTGTTTCTTCAGATGAATCTTTAAGAGGAGTTGTTTGAGCATCTGCCAAGTTTACTGCGAACTTACCGTCACGACCGATTCCTGCGTTTTTCAACTCGTTGTAGACTGCAAGGATTGATTCATTGAGGCGTTCCAATTGAGCATCTACTTGCTCTTTTGTGACACTCTTATCAGCAAGAAGAGCCTTAGTTTCAGTAAGAACTGCTTGGTTTTTAGCGACTGCTGCTGTAACTGCTGCCTTGTTTTCTTCTTTCACATCTGCCTTAGCAAGCTCAGTTTCAGCCAATTTATTCGTTACTTCAGCTTCTGACGATACTTGTGTAAGAGTTGTTGTTGCTACTGAAAGAGCTTTTTCAACTGGTGTTGCAGTTTTTTCTGCTTCAGCTTTTACTGCTTCTTTTTCAGCTGCTTGTTTCTTATCGAAACCAGCAGTATTTGACTCAGTTACAACTGTGCTCAAAGCTGATACAGTTTCTGCTTGGGCATCTACATCGGCTTGACTAGCATCTGCTTTTGCAAGAGTTGCTTTAGCTGTTGCCAATACTTCCTTAGCTGAGCTCACTACTGTAGCATCTGCATATTTAGCAGTTGAAAGTTTAGACTCCAAAGTAGCAATACTTGCTTCAAGGATAGCCTTGTTTACTTTCTTAGCCTCTTCTGCTTTCACTTCAGGTTTTGCTTCTGCAGCTTTTTCTGTTTCAGGTTTTACAGTTTCTACTGTTTCAGCTTTAGGCTCGGCCTTTTCCTTCTCCTTATCATCTTGACTAGGAGCAGGTGTTGAAATAGTTGTTTCAGCTGATTGTACTTCCGTCGCTGATACCGCACCGTTACCTAGGAACATCAAACCAGCCGCAATTGCTACTGATGCTGCACCAAAGCTATACTTACGAATACCGTAACGAATGTACTTCTCCGTTCGAAAATCTTGTTGTTGTTTGCCTTGCATGAGACTCACAACCTCCTTATAATTTATTTCATTTTTTAATGTACTTATGCACAAAAAAATCGGCATTTTTAAACATTTAACATAACAATGTTTTGTATGTCGAATAATCGTACTTTAGATACATTTTAATGATATCACACTCTTATACTATAAGCAAGCAATTCGACTTAAAACTTGCACTATAATAAATAAATTTTATCTTTCAAACTTGTTCATTATATTTAAAATGTTAAATATATGTTTTGTTTTAAGTTTTTATCTTTTATATAGTAAAATAACAGTAAATATTTACCAGTTTTTAACGAATGACAACACACCTATTTTTAGAAAAATTCTGAAATTGCTAAAAAACCAATGACTTTTACATCATTGGTTTTCTACTATATTTGTTTATCAGAAAGATTTTAATTAATCTTCTTTCTTCCTGCGAGATACAAGACCAAATCCACTCAAGACTCCGAGAAGTCCAAGTGCTGCAAGGCTAGCATTGTCTTCTGTACCAGTATTTGGCAACTCTTTTTGACCTTCAACATATTTAGGTGTTGCTGGTTGTTTTGGCTGCTCAGGTACTACTGGCATGTCTGGACTTACTGGTTTCTCAGGGCTTGTTGGCTCTTGTGGAGAAACTGGTTGTACTGGTTGACTTGGTTCAACTGGTCTTGGAGTTGGAATCTCGACTTTCTTGAAGGTATGTCTGATATTTCCATTTGGATCTGTCACAGTCTTAACGTATTCGTAACCTGGAATTGTTCCTGGCTCTTTAGAACCTGGTTCCGTTGGTTTCAATGGATTTCCTTTTTCATCTGTCCAAGTTGTTGTAGTTTGTTTACCTGGATTTGGTTGAGGAGTATATGGACTTGAAATCTTCTCGTAAATGTGCTCGATGTCGCCATTTGGAAGTTTCTTAGTCTCCACGAAGCGGTAACCTGGAATATCTTTCTTAGGTTGGTCGCCATCTTCTGTTGGATATCCTGGAATTTCTTTGCCTTCTTTATCCTTGAATGAAGTCTTAACTTTTTCGTAGACGTGCTCGATATCTCCGTTTGGAAGTTTCTTCGTATCTACGAAGCGGTAGCCTGGGATGTCTTTCTTCGGTTGTTCACCTTCCTCTGTTGGATAGTTTGGAATTTCGTTTCCGTCTTTATCCTTGTGACTTGTCTTAACTTTCTCATAAACGTGTTCTACATCTCCATTTGGAAGTTTCTTAGTCTCTACGAAGCGGTAACCTGGGATATCTTTCTTAGGTTGGTCGCCATCTTCTGTTGGATAGTTTGGAATTTCGTTTCCGTCTTTATCCTTGTGACTTGTCTTAACTTTCTCATAAATGTGCTCTGTATCTCCATTTGGAAGTTTCTTAGTCTCTACGAAGCGGTAACCTGGGATATCTTTCTTAGGTTGGTCGCCATCTTCTGTTGGATAGTTTGGAATTTCATTTCCGTCTTTATCCTTATGACTTGTCTTAACTTTCTCATAAACGTGCTCAATGTCGCCATTTGGAAGTTTCTTAGTCTCTACGAAGCGGTAACCTGGAATATCTTTCTTAGGTTGGTCGCCATCTTCACTTGGATTACCTGGAATCTCGTTTCCTTCTTTATCCTTGAATGATGTCTTAACTTTTTCGTAGACGTGCTCTGTATCTCCATTTGGAAGTTTCTTAGTCTCTACGAAGCGGTAGCCTGGAATATCTTTCTTAGGTTGGTCGCCATCTTCTGTTGGATAGTTTGGAATTTCATTTCCGTCTTTATCCTTATGACTTGTCTTAACTTTCTCATAAACGTGCTCGATGTCGCCATTTGGAAGTTTCTTAGTCTCTACGAAGCGGTAACCTGGAATATCTTTCTTAGGTTGGTCGCCATCTTCACTTGGATTACCTGGAATCTCGTTTCCTTCTTTATCCTTGAATGATGTCTTAACTTTTTCGTAGACATGCTCTGTATCTCCATTTGGAAGTTTCTTAGTTTCTACGAAGCGGTAACCTGGGATATCTTTCTTAGGTTGTTCGCCGTCTTCTGTTGGATAGTTTGGAATTACATTGCCATCTTTATCTTTATAAGTCGTTGTCACTTTCTCATAGATGTGTTTTGTATTTCCTTTTTCGTCGATCTCAGTTTTAACAATCTTGTATCCTGGGATGTCTTTAGTTGGTTTAGTTCCATCTTCTGTTGGTGAAAGTGGGTTACCATCTTTATCAACGAATGAAGTATCAGGACGAACTGTTGGAGTGTAAGTAGCTGTTACTGGTGTACCGTTCTTATCTACACGTTTAACTGTTACACCTTTAGCTTTTCCTACGAAGTCAGGTTCTGGTGTGAAGGTTACTTTACCATTTTCATCGATAGTGTATGTTCCTTCACCTGGTACTTTCTTCTCAGTTGTGCCATCGTCAAATGTTGGTTTAACTGTTTCATCGATTTCAACTGGAACTTCCTTACCGTTGATTGTAACTTTTCCACCTTCAAATGTTGGTGTTCCTGATTGAGGTTGTCCTTTAGGACCTTCTGATTCAGTATCTTTTGAAGTTGGTGATACTGGAACAACTACTGGAGTGTACTTAGCTGTGATTGGTGTACCATTCTTATCTACACGTTTCACTGTTACACCTGTTGCTTGACCAGTGAAGTTCTTCTCTGGTGTAAAGGTTACTGTACCGTTCTCATCGATTGTGTATGTTCCTTCACCTGGTACTTTCTTCTCAGTTGTACCATCATCAAATGTTGGTTTAACTGTTTCATCGATTTCTACAGTTTTTTCTTCACCGTTGACTGTTACTTTTCCACCTTCAAATGTTGGTGTTCCTGATTGAGTAGCACCTTGAACATTTGTAGTGATAACATCTGAACTTGTTGGTATTGCTGGTTTTACAACTGGTGTGTAAGTAGCTTTAACTGGTGTGCCGTTCTTATCTTCGCGTTGAACTGTTACACCTGTTCCCTTACCTGTGAAGTTCTTCTCTGGTGTGAAGGTTACTGTTCCATCTGGATTTACTTTGTAAGTTCCTTCGCCTGGAACTTTCTTCTCAGTTGTTCCATCTTCGAATGTTGCTGGCACTTCATCATCCATTGGTACATCTGGGTTTCCTGGTTTGAACTCAGGTTTTCCTGTTTGTTCTTTACCTTGGATATCTGTTGTTTCAGCTGGTTCCGCAGTTGGTGTTACTGGTGTTACTGTTGGAGTGTATTTAGCTGTTACTGGTGTGCCATTCTTATCTACACGTTTAACGGTTACGCCTGTTCCTTTTCCTGTGAAGTTCTTCTCTGGTGTGAAGGTTACTGTGCCATCTGGTGCTACTGTGTATGTTCCTTCGCCTGGAATAACTTTTTCTTTTGATCCATCTTCGAAGGTTGCTGGAGTATCATCATCCATTGGAACATTTGGATTACCTGGAGTGAATGTTGGTTTACCAGTTTGTTCTTTACCTTGGATATCTGTTGTTTCAGCTGGTTCCGCAGTTGGTGTTACTGGTGTAATCTTCGGTGTGTAAGTTGTTTCTACAGCTGTTCCATTTTTATCCTTAGCTTGAATTTTTACTGGTTGAACTTCTCCAGAGTATTTTTTGTTTGTTGGTTCAAATACTGCAACTGCTTTTCCATCTACAGTTTTAAGAGTATATTTACCAATTACGTTTCCTTCTGGATCTTTAGCTGGTACTTCTGTAGTTGGTTGTCCATCTTCACCTAGAAGAGTATAAGTACCTGGATCGATATCTACAGATTTTTCTTCTCCTGCAATTGTAGTTTTCCCACCTTCGAATGAAACTGTATTTTCTTGAGTCTTACCTTGAACATCTTCACTTGTAGCTGGTGCTGCTGTTGGTGTTACACCTACGATAGATGGTGTGTAAGTTGTAGAAACTTTTGTTCCATTCTTATCCTCAGCTTGAACTTTAGCTGGTTGTACTTTACCAGTGTATGATTTGTCTGTTGGTATGAATGTTACTACACCATTTGTTGGATCTACAGTATATTCACCAACTTTTTTACCACTTGGGTCTAGAGCATCTACTGGTCCATTTGCTTCTGTTCCATCTGGATTTAATAGTTTTACAGTGTTTTCTTTAATTGGTACTTCTGTGTTTCCTTCTGTAAATGTTGGTTTACCATTTTGAGTTTCACCTTGTACTCCTGTTGAAGTATCTGGAGTTGCTGTTGGTTTAATTGGTGTTACAGTTGGTGTGTACTTAGCAGTAGCTGTAGCTGTTGCTGGTTGACCATTTTTGTCTTGACCTACTGGTGCTGTTAATGATACATCAATACCTTTAGCAGTTCCTGTAAATTGTGGTTCTGGCGTAAATGTTACCGCTCCAGTTGTTGGATTGATTGTATAAGTTCCTTCTCCTAGCACTGTAACTGTTTTTTCATCTGTTGGTTGTCCAGTCGCTGGATCTACCAATTTAGCTGGGTATTGTGCACTTGGTGTCACTGGATCTAGTGCAGTTCCATCACCATCTTTATCTACGTCGATTGAGAATTTAGGTGTTTTCGTTTGTGGTTTACCTTGGATATCTGTTGATTCTTCTGGAGTTCCAACGATTTCTTTTGGAGTTACTGTTGGAATGTAACGACCATCCATAGAACCTTTAGCTGCTAAGCCAGCAAGTTGAACCTGTTCACTTACTAGGTTTAGTTGGTCTTTAGCATCTCCTTCGCCACCAACGATTTGACGTCCTTCATTACCCCAACCAGTAGTATTACCGTTGATATCAGTACGGCGGATTGTGATACCATCTGCTGTACCTACAAAGTTTGCTTCTGGGATAAATTCTACATCTACATTTGCACCATTATCAGTAAGTTTATATTTACCTTGTCCTGGTACTACATAGTATCCATCTACTAAATCTGCATCTGTTACTAATGTTCCATCAGGTTTAACAATTTGTGATTTAACTGTCGTATCAATAACATTGTCTTTATCAAAATCATAGTTCTTTTGACCATATGCATTGAATGCTACAGTAGATGTTTGAGTAGCACCTTGTACATCTGTTGTTTCTCTCTTAGTTCCACGAGGTGGGACTGTTTGTTGGATTTGGAAGTCTTCTACCTCACCTGAGTAGGCAATACCAGTTGGCGCTTTAACGTCAGCTTTATCGTAAGCAATACGCAAACGGGTAGCTAATTTAGTAGCAGTTGTGTCAACGTTTTGGTAATTGTTTGTCCAACTTAATGTAACTTTTCCATCTTGAGTAACTTCTTGTACACCGGCTCCTTCACCATCATCGAATTTTCCGTTTCCGTTGAAGTCGATCCAACCGTTAACATAAGCTTTAGCTTCTCCGTCTAGGTGAGCATCGAATGTCATTGAGTATGTTCCATCATTAACTTTTTTAAGTTTGAAGTTATCGTTTGGAGCCACATCGTCACCCATTAATTGACGAGCACCTTCATCCGCAGCACCGATACCATTAACATCATCATAGATAAACGCACTTGCACCTTTAATTGGAGTTGTACGTACGTCAACATCAGCTGGAACAGATCCTAAGTATGGTTGTTTTTGTCCATCAGATTTAGAGATAGAGTGCGCTACTCTTCCGTATGAAGCTGGAGCATCCCCCTCATCTAGAACCATAAATCCTAGCATAGATCCTTGTTGACCTGCAGAAAGGATGTACATTCCGATGTTTTTAGCATTACGTGTCATTACTAATGGAGTAGAGAAACCTGAATCACGGTGAGTTGATACCGGTCCAAAAACTTGTGTTCCTAATCCATCTGTGTGATATTTACCATCAGCTGCTTTCATCGCAATAACAGTATCCGATGTCACAGTTGTATTGAAGAATCCTGCAGCTTTATCTGCTTTGAATTTTTCAAAGGCCGCTTTTCCTCCACCTTCAATTGTATGTGATAAACCAAGTTGTCCACCAGCGTAGTCTTGGCCATGCCCTGCTGAAGCTAATGTTCTTTTTTCATAAGTTTCTGCAGTATAAGAACGAACAGTACTCTTGTCTTTCTTTGGATCTGGATTTACTTTGTCGTTTGATAACTCAGTCACTAGCTCAAAACCATCACCGTCTGTTGTATAGATTTCAGCTTCAGATGAACCAGCTTCCTCCCCTGTTAAGAATACAACGTTTGCTGGAACTTCTGTTCCATTTAAAGTAGCTTTAACTGAGAATTCTACCCCTGTGTTAGCTCCATCTTTAACAGATTGAATAACCGTTTTACCTTTTGTATCCATTCCATTTGTTTTTGCAACAGAGTAATATCCTTGAGTTACTACTTTTAATTCAGCTGGAGTTCCATCTTTGTACTCATTAATAGCATTGGCATCATATCCTGCTCCACCACGTTTTTTATACTCATCAGTTGAGTTAAATGGTGCTAATTTAGTAACTGTTAACGTTACAACATATCCAGGTGAAATTTCTTGTGTAAATGTTGTCCCTACTTGAAGAGTATCACCTGCTCCAAGGTTTTTCACAGTTGCTTTACTGTTAGCAATATCAAACCATTTAATTTGTTTCGTTAATCGTTCAGTATTTTTATCTGCATATTGCTTCCAGTGATTAATTTGTTCTTCTTCTGAAAGAGGTGGTTCCGTTACAGTTCCAGCTATATCAGCTAATACATATGAGAACTTACCTTCACGGTTGATTCCAGCATTTTTTAACTCATTGTAAACTGCAAGGATTGATTCGTTGAGGCGTTCTAGTTGAGCATCTACTTGCTCTTTTGTGACACTCTTATCAACCAAAAGTGCTTTTGTTTCAGCAAGAACTTCTTGGTTTTTAGCTACCGCTGCTGTAACTGCTTCTTTATTTTCTTCTTTAACGTCAGCCTTAGCAAGCTCAGTCTCAGCCAATTTGTTTGTTACTTCAGCTTCTGATGATACTTGTGTCAGAGTTGTTGTTGCTACTGAAAGAGCTTTTTCAGCTGGAGTAGCAGTTTTTTCTGCTTCAGCTTTTGATGCTTCCTTATCAGCTGCTTCTTTCTTTTCTAAGCCAGTCGCATCAGACTCAGCAACTACTGTACTCAAAGCTACAACAGTTTCAACTTGTTTGTCTACTTCTACTTGACTAGCTTCTGCTTTTGCAAGAGTTGCTTTAGCTGTTGCCAATACCTCTTTAGCTGAACTTACTACTGAAGCATCTGCATATTTAGCGTTAGAAAGTTTAGATTCTAAAGCAGCAACTTTAGATTCAAGGGTAGCTTTATTTGCTACTTTAACTTCAGGTTTCACTTCTGTAGCTTTTTCAGTTGCTGGTTTTACAGTTTCTACTGTTTCAACTTTAGCCTCAGCCTGTTCCTTATCATCTTGACTAGTAGCAACTGTTGAGATAACTGTTTCAGCTGATTGTACTTCCGTCGCTGATACTGCACCATTTCCAAGGAACATCAATCCAGCTGCAATCGCTACTGATGCTGCTCCAAAGCTATATTTACGAATCCCATAACGGATGTATTTTTCTACTCTAAAATCTTGTTGTTGCTTGCCTTTCATTGAGACTAACAACCTCCTTTTGTTTTATATCATGTTTATAGATATAGTAAAAATTAAAATCCCTTCATTTCATTCATAAACAAAGGAATTCCTCTATATACTACTTTTCTTCGGAAACATGTATATTCATTCTATCACACTAGCTTGTAATATTCAATTAATTTACTTGAAAACAACATGAAAATTTCATTTTTTATCTATGTCATTCTCTAAAAAATAGTAAAAATTGTCTGAATTATATAAAAAATCTCCATTTTTTAACTTTTTCCACTATTTTTTTAGATTTAAACACATTTTTAAATCCGCTCATATTGTATAAATGTATATTGTTTTAAATTGATTTTCATTTATCTATATTTTGTTTTTTTTGCATATTTATTAATTAAATCCGTTTGATTTTTTCCAAACATCTTTTATCATCTGTATTTTGACATTTAAAAGTATATTTGAATGCCAATCTCAGATAAATCCATTTAGAATTTCTGATTTAGCTGTTAAAAATTCTCATTTAAAGTTGGCTAAGAGCTAAAAAGATGAATACAAACTCTTCTACCGTCTTTTGATATTTTCCAAGAAGATTAGATAATAAAATAAAACTAAAGACAAAAAAACGAGCACTTTCGTGCTCGTTCTCTGATATAAACTACTGATTAAAGTGAGTTTACGTCAACTTTGATACCAACACCTTGAGTAGTTGTGATAGTCAAGTTTGTTACGTAAGTTCCTTTAGCTGTAGCTGGTTTTGCTTTTTGGATTGTTTCGTTGAAAGCTTTGAAGTTTTCAACCAATTTTTCAGCTTCAAATGATACTTTACCGATGATTGCTTGAACGTTACCTGCACGGTCAGCACGGTAAGTGATTTTACCACCTTTAGACTCCTCAACTGCTTTAGCAACATCCATAGTTACAGTACCAGTTTTAGGGTTTGGCATCAAGTTACGTGGTCCAAGGACACGTCCAAGACGTCCAACAAGAGCCATCATATCAGGTGTAGCGATAACTACATCGAAGTCCAACCAACCATCGTTGATTTTAGCAACAAGGTCATCTTCACCAACAAAGTCTGCACCAGCAGCTTTTGCTTCTTCAGCTTTTGCACCACGTGCGAAAACAAGAACTCGTGAAGTTTTACCAGTACCGTTTGGCAATACCATTGCTCCACGGATTTGTTGGTCAGCTTTTTTAACGTCGATGTTCAAGTTGTAAGCAACTTCTACAGTTGCGTCAAATTTTGCAAAGTTAGTTTCTTTTGCAAGTGCTACAGCTTCTTCTACGCTGTATGCTTTTGTGCTGTCGATTTTCTCAAGAGCAGCACGAAGTTGTTTGCTTTTTTTAGCCATTTTCTATTCTCCTTGTAAGTGGTTCAATCGATTTTCATCTCCCACGTCACTTCTCGAAATGATGAAGTCTTGCGGGTTATCAGTCTATTAGATTCCTTTCCTACGACCTTAAGTTTCCTTGCTGTACCCAAGTACAAGCATCAGTCACTTGCCTAGTATGAAAAGCAACTAATAGACTGCTGTGAGATTTTCTACTGTGTTATTGATTAGTCAACAACAGTAAATCCCATAGAACGAGCAGTACCTTCGATCATACGCATTGCAGACTCTACGTTTGCTGCGTTCAAATCTGGCATCTTAGTTTCTGCAATTTCTTGTACTTGTGCACGAGTAACTGTAGCAACTTTAGTTTTGTTAGGTGTACCTGATCCTTTTTCAACACCTGCAGCTTTTTTCAAAAGAACAGCAGCTGGTGGTGTTTTAGTGATGAAAGTAAATGATTTATCTTCGTAAACTGAGATAACAACTGGAATGATCATACCAGCTTGGTCAGCTGTACGAGCGTTGAACTCTTTTGTGAATCCCATGATGTTGATACCAGCTTGACCAAGAGCAGGTCCAACCGGTGGAGCTGGCGTAGCTTTACCAGCAGGGATTTGCAATTTTACAAGTTTTTCGACTTTTTTAGCCATTTTTAAATCCTCCTTTGTGGTTTTGGCGGTAATTAAAGATTTTTACCTCCCACAAGTATGCTTTACACATACTCATCTATTATACACTATTTATCTAGAATTGCAAGAGAAAAGTTTATTTTTTATACTCAATGAAAATCAAAGAGCAAACTAGGAAGCTAGCCGCAGGCTGCTCAAAACACTGTTTTGAGGTTGTAGATGGAACTGACGTAGTCAGTATCCTAAACATACGGTAAGGCGACGCTGACGTGGTTTGAAGAGATTTTCGAAGAGTATTAATCGACGTAATCTCCGCCTTCAAATCCATAGTATTCTTCCAAACTGAGACCACTCTCAGCAATTTCTTTTGCTTCTTTTCCGACATAACGAAGGTGCCATTCCTCAGACATATAGCCGGTTTCCTTTTCCTTGCCTTTGAGATAACGGACAACAAAGCCATAATCAGCCGCATGGTCCAAGAGCCATTGGGCCGCTTTTTCTTCTGTCACCAAATCACCATTTGTCCCAATCACATCAAAGGCTAAACCTGTCTGGTGTTCGCTATAGCCAGGTCGAGCAGAATAACGGTCGGCAGCTTCTTTCCCATCTTGATTGACATAATCTTGATAGAGCTTGGTCTGAGTTTCATAACTTCTAAAGCCACTGTAATGATCGCTGATTGGGAAACCTGCCTCTTGCATAGCTTTGATGAGTTTAACCAACTCAGCCTTGGCTGTTGGATTTTCCCCTGGATTATAGTCTTTAGACAATGGATAGTGTTTGTTGGCTACGATGATTTCATCGTATTTGCCTTGGATGCTGTAGTAATCACCTTTGTTAACCACTTCTGCTTTTTTCTGGGCAGCTCCTTGAGACTTACTGCCGACTGTCCCATCAGTCTTGGCGGTTTGTTCTGTCTTAGCTGCGCCATCTTCAGTTTTTGCTTTTTCTTGTGAACAAGCTGCTAGGCTCAAGGCTAGCAAAGTTGTCAAGACAAGGTATCTTTTTTTCATTTCTACTCCTTTATTTCTAATAGTTTATCTACTTCTGACGATAAACATTCGACTAATCTTTTAATCTCTTCCGGTTTTACTTGGCAAGTTTCTGCTGTCATTTCTTCAAAGGGAACCCACCAAACTGGCCCACGACCTTTAAGACCGTGGCCATTCATATCACCTGTCCGTCGTGGAAACAGATGCCAACGAAGATGGGCATCGCCATTTCCTAGCAGTTCGATATTCATTTTCTCAGCAGCAAATGCCTTGGCAACTGCCTCTTGGACTAGACTCATTTCTTCGAGAAAACGGAGTCTTGTTTCCTTTTTCAAATGGTGCAATTCGGTAACGTGTTCCTTAGCTAGAAAAAGACTATATCCTGCAAAATACTGGTGGTCTCCAATCACAAGATAGCCTGTTTCCAACTCTTTGACAAAATAGGGATTTGCTCCCTTCTTGATGAGCTCAATTCTCTGGCAAATCAGGCACATATTAGTCTACCAACCCACTCTTAAGATAAGCATCAACCATACGCTCTGTTGCGACCACCGAGTCAATATGAGTACGCTCATAAGAATGACTAGACTCGATACCCGCACCAAGAAGAGCGTGTTTAACTTCTGCACCTGCAGACATAGCCGCTGAAGCGTCCGAACCATAAAATGGATAGATATCCAGCTTAAATGGAATATCTTGTTCTTTCGCCAAGGCAACTAAATGTTGACGGAAGTCATAGTGATAAGGTCCTGAAGCATCCTTGACACAGATAGACACTGTATATTCGTCTGTTTGCTGGTCATCTCCCATAGCTCCCATATCCACAGCCAGATACTCTACTACCTGAGCAGGAATATTAGAATTAGCACCGTGGCCCACTTCTTCAAAGACTGAAAAAGCAAAATGGGTTGTTACAGGCAACTCAATCTTCTCTTCCTTATATATACGAAGTAGGTTAAGCAAAATCGCTGCACTGACCTTATCGTCCAAATGACGAGACTTGATAAAGCCTGTCTCTGTCACGACAGTTCGTGGGTCAAAGCTGATAAAATCACCGACCTCAATCCCCAAGGCACGAGTTTCTTTTTCATTCCTTACTTTTGCGTCCAAACGTACTTCCATATTGTCTTGCGTGCGTTCTGCAGTTCCTGCATCCTTATAGACATGGCAAGAAGTTTGGTGGATAAGGATAGTTCCTGATACTTTTTGTCCTGTGCTAGCCACATGAACGGTACAGTTTTCACCTTCAATCATGTTCCAAGGAAAACCACCGATACGGTCCAATTTGAGACGACCATCTGCTTTGACAGCACGGACAATAGCACCCAGCGTATCTACATGGGCAGTCACATAGCGATGCTCTTCATCATTTTGACCTTTAATGGTCACATTGACACCACCCTTGGCTGTACGAACCGGCTGGTAACCAAAACCTTCTAGAGTCTTGACTAAATAATCCGAAATCTCACGAGTGAAGCCCGTTGGCGACGCAATGGCTGTCAGTTCTTTAATATATTCTACTGTTTGATTCATTTCTTCACCTCTTTTGCTACCTATTATAACACATTTATCATCGGATAAAAAAAGAAAATCACTCTGTAGACTTGGCTACAAAAGTGATTTTAGTGATTATTCCATTTCAAAAACATCGCTTTCTTGCTTGTTTGGTAGAACCAGTGAGAGCAAGATTCCAACGATAGCAGGCACCAACCATGGGAGAGATGCCTTAGCAAAAGGAAGAGCGTTGACAAGATTTGCAAGAAACTCAACCTTAAACGAGCTTCCTAGTACGCTTGCAATGGCAATAGCTGTAACCACAGCGATTGTCAACTGCATACCTGGTTTTGAAAGGGCAACAAATTTGTTGACAATGACAATCATAACGATGGCAATCGTGATTGGGTACAAGATAACCAGTACTGGAATGGAGTACTTGATAATCGCATCAAGACCCAAATTTGCAATGGCAAAACCAATCAAGGTAAAGGCTGTCGCATAAACCTTGTAGCTGATTTGTGGGAAGCGCTCATTAAAGAACTCAGCTGTTGACACAATCAAACCAACTGTTGTTGTGAAGCAGGTTACGGTAACCATAGCTGCAAGGAAGAGTTGAGCTGTTGAGCCAAAGATTTCTTGAGTGGCTTGTGACAAGATGTAAACACCTGGTGTTCCACCCTTCATCGCTTCAGCTGGTACTGGGAAATGATTCCCAAGGAAGCCTAAACCGATGTAAAGAGCACTGAAGGCAAGGGCAACAACGATACCAACAACCCAAATGGTTGAAATGTATTCTTTCTTACTTGAAAATCCAAGTTGTTTCAAGGTTTGAACTGCGATTACGCTAAAGGCAACTGAGGCAAGGGCGTCCAAGGTATTATAACCTTCTAGGAAACCTGTACCAAAAGCAGAAGCTTGATAAGCAGCTGAAGCAGCTTGAGGACTTGTTGCACCGTATTTGATAGCACCAAGTACAACCAAGATAACAATCAAAATCGCAAAGACTGGCGTTAAGATACGGCCGATACGGTCCAAGATTTTTGATGGATTAAGCGAGATTAAATATGCTGCCGCAAAATACAGAACCGTAAAGACAATCAAGCCAAATCCTTTATTTGCATCCGACAAAAGGGGACTAATCCCTACTTCGTAAGCCGTTGTAGCTGTACGTGGAATAGCAAAGAATGGACCGATTGACAAGTAAAGAACTGAGAGGTAAAGAGTCGCAAACCAAGGCGCTATCTTTGTTGAAATCTCGTAGATATATCCTTTAGGATTTAGCGTTCCAATAATAAGGGTCAAGACGGCGATACCGACGCCTGAAAAGACAAAACCTGCGATGGCAGGAAGAAAATGTTCTCCAGATAGAGCACCTAGAGAAGGCGGAAAAATCAAATTCCCCGCACCAAAAAATATTCCAAACAGGAGCAAACCTGTTAGGGCACCTTTTTTAGCCATGTAAATCTCCTTCATATTTATAAAATACTGACCTAGTATATCATGAATAGGAGTATGAAAAAAGCTTCACGAAGTAAATATTGAATGTTTTCAAGATTCTTAAAAATGAGAATTATCTAAAAATAAGATTCTCCTACCTAGTCCAAACCAAGTAGGAGAAAATTCTAATGTTTATACTCTTCGAAAATCTCTTCAAACCACGTCAGCTTCACCTTGCCGTACTCAAGTACAGCCTGCGGCTAGCTTCCTAGTTTGCTCTTTGATTTTCATTGAGTATTAAAGTTCTTCAAAAGCCATCATGCCACCTTGGACATTGATAACCTCATAACCTTGTTCAGATAAGAATTGGCAAGCACGCGCCGATCTCATTCCAGATTTACAAATAACATAATGTAACTGGTCCTTGTCCAATTGATCATAAGTATCAGCTAATTGACTCAGAGGAAGATTCTGAGCACCTTCTAAATGAAGAGCTTCAAACTCATCCACTTCTCTCACGTCTACTAGAGAAAGTTGGTCATTTTGGTAAAGCTGGTAAAATGCGTCAAAGGAAATTTCTTTCATTCTTTTTCTCCTAATACTCTTCGAAAATCTCTCCAAACCACGTCAGCGTCGCCTTACCGTACTCAAGTACAGCCTGCGGCTAGCTTCCTAGTTTGCTCTTTGATTTTTATTGACTATAAAATAGTTTTAATTCTTTTTTTCAAATCTGGCACCACTTCTGCCTCAAACCAAGGATTTTTGGCCATCCAGATTTGATTTCTAGGCGAGGGGTGAACTAATGGAAAATAGGTTGGCAAGTAGTTCTGGTAATGTTTTACCCGTTCTGTCACCTTGCCACTGACTTTCTCCTGTAAATAGTAGGCTTGGGCATATTGGCCAATCAAGAGGGTCAATTGAATATCTGGTAATTCTCGCAAGAGCTGTGGATGCCATTTTTCGGCAAATCCTGCTCGAGGTGGTAAATCACCTGACTTGCCATGCCCTGGAAAGTAGAAATCCATAGGCAGAACAGCAAAATATCCTGAATTGTAAAAGGTATCTTCATCCACACCTAGCCAGTCTCTCAGGCGGTCACCACTCTTATCTTTCCAATAAAGTCCTGCTTCTTGGGTTTTAAGTCCCGGTGCCTGACCGATGATATTGATGCGAGCAGTCTTTGGTGCTGCAAAGAGAGGCTCAATGCCACGCTCTGTATAGGTAGCATTCTGCGGATCTGCCATAATAGCCTGCTTGATTTTTTCAATTTGAGACATCTACTTTCCCTCCAAAAAGAAGTCTAAGCATACAATCTCAGACTTCTATCGTTTTATTTGATCAATTCGTAAATAGCTTCGGCATAGATTGCTGCTGCTCGGAAGAGATCATCCAAGGCGATAAATTCATTAGCTTGGTGCATGGTGTCAATTGAGTCTGGGAACATAGCACCGTAGGCAACACCGCGTTCTAGCAAACGACCAAAGGTTCCACCACCGATGACTTGCTCGTGACCTTTAAGACCAGTTTGTTTTTCATAAACATTCAACAAATTTTGCACAAGTGGATCTTCCATTGGCACATAGTGAGGGGTGTGACCGTGCTCAGAAAGGCTAACAGAAGCAACCGGTAAGTTTTCAAGGATTGACTTGATTTGTTCTGGACTTGTTCCTTTTGGATAGCGGATATTAAGGGCAATGGTATTATCAGCGCTTGTTTCATCGAAGCGGAAGACACCGGCATTCATAGAAAGGGCACCCATCTTTTCATCCACATGAGCAATCTTGAGATTTCCACCCTCATGGTCGTTCAAGAGAATTTTACCAGCGATGTCAAGGTAGTCTTTGGCTGGACCAGCAAAGTCAAACTGGCTAAGGAAGAGAGCTAGGTAAGTCGCACCATTGACACCTGAAGCAGGCATAGCACCGTGGGCTGATTTACCAATGATCGTCACCTTGTATTGGCCAGCTTCTTCTTGGAGTTCTCCTATAAGTTTGTGTTCTGCAACAAAGGCATCTAGTTTAGCTTGCAAGTCAGCCAAATCACCTGAAACGACTGCTGTTGCTGATTCTGGTACCATATTTTCACGTAAACCACCTGTAAAGCTGTGAAGACGGGCAGCACCTGCATTTTCACCTGCAAAGTGGAGGTATTCCGTGATATTTCCTTTTTCACCATTGATGATAGGGAATTCAGCGTCTGGAGAGAAACCAAAGTCTGGTTTTGCAAGTCCTACGTGCTCGAAATAGTAGTCCATGTCTGCCCAACCTGATTCTTCGTCTGTTCCAACGATGAAACGAACTTTCTTAGAAGTTGGAAGACCCAATTCTTTGATGATTTTCAAACCATAGTAACAAGCTGTTGTAGGACCCTTGTCATCTGAGGCACCACGCGCATAAAGGCGACCGTCTTTGATCGTTGGTGTGTAAGGGTCTGTGTTCCAACCGCTACCAGCTGGCACCACGTCCATGTGGGCAAAGATTCCAAGAACTTCTTCTCCATCACCAAACTCAAAATGTCCTGCGTAGTTGTCAACATTTTTAGTTGGGTAGCCATCGCGGTCTGCGATTTCAAGGAATTTCTCCAAAGCTTTTACCGGACCAGGCCCAAATGGATGCTCAGCATCAACCTTGCTATCATCACGTTCTGAGTTGATTTCCAAAAGGCTAAACAAGTCAGCCAAGAGGTCTTCTTTGCGTTTTTCTACTTCTGCTGTAAAATCAATTGCTGTCATTTTTTTCTTCTTTCTATCTTTTCTCGATGATTTCATCTACTGGCAAGCGGTAGCTTGGTTCCAATTTTTCATCTGTATAACCCACTGTGATTAAAAGTTCTGGGCGGAAACGGTCTTCAATGTCCAAAACTTCGTTGATTTTTGATTTGTCAAAACCAAGAATCAGATTTGATCCAATTCCTTGGTCTGTCAATGCAAGAACCAAGTTCATAGCAACCAAACCTGCATTGAGAGCCAGGTAGTCGCTGACCTGTTGTTCATTGTAACGTGCAAATTCAGCTGGCAAATTTTTCATGAAGTATTGAAGTTGCTCTTCAGAGAAGTTATTAGCACCACCAACACGGGCAATCTTACGAGCACGTTTAGCAAGATCTGTATCTGTAAACAAGGCAATGGTTACAGGCGCTGATGATACCTGTTCAAAGTTCGAACCGTAAGCCAATTTTGCCAATTCAGCATTTTTCTCACGTACCACCACAAATTTCCACGGCTGGCTGTTGTGGGCGCTTGGTGCCAAGGTTGCAATTTCGATAGCCGTACGCACATCTTTTGGATCCACCGACTTATCAGTAAAATGCTTGGTCGCATGACGTTTTTTGTTTAATTCAAGAAATTTCATAATTGATTTCCTTTTCTAATTCTACTGCTTCCATTCTACCATAATTTGAAAGAGCTTGCAGGGATTTTTCGTAGAAAGAAATTGGAACAAGGATGTGCCACCGAACGAAGCACATCATTTAAGTCAGGAAGCCCCTCATCCAGTTCCAATTAATTTTCAGTTGCTTAAAGAAATTAATCTACCTTATATTCTGACTTTATAACCTCCAAGAAATCTTTCACATCTTCTACATACCCATGCTTTTCTATTAAATTGGCTAAGAGTTTCAGATTGTGCCCCTGATAGTTGTCTTCTCGTCGTAGCTCTTCATACATTTCGATAAAAGGAAGCCCCTTGAATTTGGCCAACTCCAACTCCGCTTCATAGTCATAAGCGACTTTACGAAATAGGATATTTACCAATTCCCCATCTTCAACTTCTATCACGGCATACTGGGCACGGTGATTTTTTAACGCCTCCCAATTAAAATAGGGCATGCCAATCGACCCTGGATTGATGATTTGTTGCCCTTGACTGCCGTAACGAAGCAACTGCTTGTGGACATGACCATAGACTGCCACGTCCGTTTCCTCATCTAGCAGTTGGTCAAATTTTTCTGTATCATTCCCAACCAACAAGTCACCCCCATAATTTTTGTCAGGTAAATTATGAGAGATAGAAAAGCGCAACCCAGCAACCTCTTTCTTTTCCAGCAAAGGCAAGCTTCGTAACCAGACAATCGTTGCAGGATCCATTCGCTCCATCAAAAACTGGGTCATTCGCATTGACTGGATTTCTTGTGGATGTTCCAAACCATATTCACCATCCAAGGCCTCAAGGACACAATCATCCCAATTGCCTCGAACACTGGCTGTGATAGGAAGGTCCTTTAGCAGGGCTACCAAGTCACTTGCACCTGGACCGGGAAGAAAAATATCTCCCAGAAGCCAGTATTCACTGACTCCTTGATTTTTAGCATCTGCAATCACTGCTTCTAAAGCCGTCGCATTTCCATGAATATCTGATAAAATTGCGATTTTATGTTTCATTGTGGTTTCCTTCCGTTTGGTAATCTACTCTTTCTTCCGCCACTTGAGCTAATTCCACTGCTTCCTGCGGGTTCAACTTCCTCTGCACAGCCTCTGCAACAGCTCTAGGTACTCCAACATCGACAATCTCATCCACACTGGCTTCCTTGATTTTTGTTAGAGACTTGAAATGCTTCATGAGATTCTGCTTGCGTTTAGGTCCCAGCCCTTCAATTCCATCCAGTTGTGATGAAAAAGAATTTTTCGAGCGCAGTTGGCGATGGAAAGTTATAGCAAAGCGGTGCACCTCATCTTGAATGCGTTGAAGGAGGAAAAATTCCTGAGAATTGCGAGATAACTCCACCACCTCAAGCGGATCTCCAAAGAGCAATTCATGTGTTTGGTGCTTGTCATTTTTTTGCAAACCTGCAATGGGGATATCCAAGCCCAGCTCCTCTTGAATGACTTGCTTAGCGATATTGACTTGACCTTGTCCCCCATCAATGACAATCAAATCTGGAGGAGTCAAACCGTCACGCTGTACTCGACCATAGCGCCTACGAATGACTTCTCTCATACTGGCATAGTCGTCTGGCCCAACGACAGTCTTGATTTTATACTTACGATAATCTTTTTTACTTGGTTTGCCGTTGACAAAGACCACCATGGCTGAAACAGGACTAGTTCCCATGATGTTGGAGTTATCGAAGGACTCGATGCGAACTGGAGTCGGAATTTGGAGCAAACGTCCTAGATTTTCAATAGCCCCTTGGGTCTTTTCGACAGATTTTTCTAACAAATTGAACTTCTGCTCTAGACTGACTCGAGCATTCTTTATAGCCAAATTGACCAGTTGCTTTTTCTCTCCACGCTGAGGCTTAAGAATCTTGGTATCTACCAAAGCCTTAACGGCTTCTTCATCGATATCCTGCGGAATCAGTACCTCATTGGGAACCAGGTGAGATTTTTCTTGATAAAATTGTCCTACATAGGTCAAGAAATCCTCATCCGGATCATTATAATAGGGGAAAAGATTGACATCGCGTTCAATGAGCTTGCCCTGACGAACAAAGAAAACCTGAACACACATCCATCCCTTGTCCACATAGTAGCCAAAGACATCCCGATTTTGGAGATCCTTAGCCATGACCCTTTGCTTGGTTCGAAGTGTTCCAATAGCCTGAATCAGGTCACGGTATTCCGCCGCACGTTCAAATTCCATAGTCTGGGCTGCAGTTTCCATCTTTTTCTTGAGGTCATCGATGATTTTATCATCCTGCCCTTTCAGAAAATCAGAAACCTCCTGAGCCATAGACTTGAAGTAGGACTCATCCTTCTTACAGATGATGTGGGCCATACATTGGCCGATATGGTAGTAAAAACAGACCTTAGACGGTGGATTGGTACACTTGCGAAAAGGGAAAATCCGATCCAGCAGTCGCTTGATTTCATTGGCTGCTCCCACATCTGGATAAGGTCCAAAGTAGAGACCGCCATCCTTCTTGACCTGTCGGGTGATAATCAAACGAGGATAGCGTTCATTGGTGATTTTGATGAAAGGATAGGACTTATCATCCTTGAGCATGATATTGTACTTAGGCTTGTTTTCCTTGATCAGGTTGATTTCTAGGAGAAGTGCCTCAATATTGGACTCCGTAACGATAAATTCAAAATCCACAATCTCAGATACCAGAGCCTCTGTCTTGGTATCATGACTTCCACGGAAATAGGACCGCACGCGGTTACGCAGATTTTTTGCCTTTCCTACATAGATAATGGTGCCGTTTTTATCCTTGTGAATGTAGCAACCAGGGCTGGTCGGCAAGAGCTCTAGTTTTGATTTAATCAAGTTGTTCATAGTTCCATTATAGCAAAAAAGTAGGGAAAGATAGTCCCCTACTCATTGGTCTCATATATTTTTCGAAGGTTTGCAACATCCTCTTTCTGAATACCGTAAAAAGAACCTGCTGGTTGCATGACAGACTTCTCATCTGTATGGTCCAAGCCGATCGCATGCCCCAACTCATGTTCTGCTGTATGGACAATGCGCTCATAGGAATAACCATAATTTGGATTGGATAGATAGTAATGATTCAGGCGCACCGTCACAGACAAGAATTGCCCCGTTAAGAGATTGGTCTGACTTTCTGCCTCTCCTGCCACAGGAGTACCTCCGTCATTCATCTCCGTAGCCAAGATATCTGCCTTGCTGGACTCGGTGACAATTTCAAAGTTAAAAGCACCCGTTTGATTCCAATTCAGAATCGCTTCTACATAAGCTTCTTGAAAGCGTGAATCCATCTTGGGATCCAGGTAAATACGAGCAGAAGCCTGTGGCCACCTTCCTTCAGAGTGTTGGTGGCTATCTGTCTGATTTAACTTAGGCAGTTGCCCAGTTTTTTCCCATTGGTCGATACTTTGTTGACCAATTTTTACCGACCGCTCTACTTGCTTTAGCGCTCCTTGAAAATCTCCGTTCAAATACCAGAGAATTCCGAAAGCAAGAGCACATAGGAGCACAACTATCCAAACCAGGCGCCAAAACAAACGCCAAATAAAAGAACAAAAAGCTCCTATCAAACGAAAAATCCAGCGCATATCCCTCCACCTTTCTAGCAAATAAAGGCTATTTTACTAAAACAAGCTGAAAGAAAGCTAAAGACCAATTTTCTTATCTTAGCGTCCTAATATTTTTTTGAGTAACTGAATAGCTTTATATTTTAGGGGAGATGGATAATAACGGAAAGTTCCTGCTTTACGTACAATATAACCATTAAAATTTTGTTTAAAACGTAAAACACCATCACTACCATCAAAAATCCCTTGAATCCCTAGAAAGTTGTATTTAGGGATCCCACGTTTTATGCTTTCCAACATAACATATTTCTGAAGCAAAGCTGGTGCATAAAATTTATTAAACTCAGTATAGGAACCACTAAAAAGATAGGTCGTTTCTTGAGGCATATAAATAAATAAACTACCTGCTAAGACAAGATCTTTCTCTCCATATTTTTTAATCAACTCTCGTGCTTCTGCTTTTCGAACTTCAAAGCTTTCATACTGCCTAGCCAACTCTTTGTGTTCTTTTTTCTTTTGTGCAGAATCTGGATATTGTTCTAATAAGAGTAATGAGGTAGCTATTTTTTCAGATAATTCTTTTTGCTTATGTATTAAATTTTGTATATATTCTCCTAAATTTAGAATAGCAATTACAAACTCGGCTTTTTCTCCAAAAGAGTCATAAAAATGCTCATAATATTCTAAACTTTTATCACTATATTCTCGACGTTCAGAGGTTGTTTTTGTTATATCTTTAAAAATTGAAAGTTCTTCACGATTTAATTTTTTCAACTGAATACCAAATGTATCAGCCTTTTTCACCAAAGCTTTCCCCTTTTTACTAAAACTGTTAAGCAAGGTCTTTTCAGTTAGCTCATTCAAATCTTTACAATATAACCAATCCGGTTCTCCACCTGGGTAACCTGTTTTTAAACCATCAAATTGATAACCTAAATCAGTCAAATCTTGAATAATACTTTTTTTCTCAGCATCTATTGGATTACCTTCACCATCAAAAGTTTGATAAGTTTCATAAGGTTTTACAAGCAACTCTAATACACCATTTTGCTTGGCATATTCTTTTAACTCCGCATAAAAAACTGGGAGAGCATCTTGTTGGGTATAAATCGGCCCCGAATTGATCTCCATATGTAGGCCACCCAGCATGGGCAAGCTATAAACCAGAGCTGCAACTTGAATTTCTCCTTCTTGTTTCAATGCAAGATAAACAATTCGAGCCCCTCTTTTTTCTAACAAGTCCCCCATCTGGACAGATTGCATAAAAGAACGAGAAGAGACCTGATCAGAATAAGCTTGAAATTCTTCTTTTGTGAGTGTAATTAATGCCATGTACTTACCTTCTATGATGTTTTGTTCTTAATGCCTTGCGAAAATCAAGAGCGATTCTTAACAGAGAATAAAGAGGATGGGTGGGCATTGTAAACTCACCCAAGTATTCTTCAATCGTTGGATTAAATTTTTCCTTAAAATGGTAAAGTCCACCATTGAGAGAGTTTTCAACACCACCTAAATTTTGCCACACCATACCTCGCTCAAAGGCATAGCGAGCTGTTTCATACCAAGTTAAAATTGGTGCATTATAACGTTTAAAAGCATCATCCATACCAGCATATAGATTAACAGAGGTATTACCAAATTCCAAACTCAAAGTAGCTGCTAAAGGAATGTTTGATTTTTCTTCATTCAGATATCTCTGCAAGAAATCTCTTTCTTCTACCAAACGCTCTTTTTCCTTCTTCTGAGCTTCTACTTTTGAAGTTCGAGTCGACTCAGTAAACGCCTCTTCCAACGCTAAGTTTTTCGCTAACTGTTCTTCTAATTCTCGTAAACGCTTAGCGATATCCAGAGTAGCCAGCGTAATGTAGGCCTTGTCCTTAAAATTATCTAACAATTTTTTATAATAGGCTTCATTCCTCAAATGGATATCTTTTCGCTTCTCAGTTTTTTTCATCAAAAACGAGAAAGATTCTAACAATTCATCTCTACCAATCTGAATCTCTACACCCTTATTTCGAGATGATCGAATGGCTTGTTTTGTTGACTTGCAAAGTTTATCTTCTGCAAAGTTTTCCTTGTATATTTTTGCCTGAATACGAGGCTGAATGGTATCCCCCATTCCATCGGTCTTTCCTGACCATCTTACTCCCATTTTTTGCAAACTTTCAATAATAGCCATATTTTCAGGATATTCTGTTTTTTCATGCTTGATTGAACTTTGCGATAGGCAAATACTTGGATCAAAAATCACAAAAATCGCTCTCTTGCTTCGAGCATAGGACTTAATGGATTGAAGAACAAAGTTCAAGAGTTCAGCATCCTTATAATCTAATACAGGACCTCTTGGGATATAAAACATTCTATAGCCTAGAGGAAGAGTTTTAATCAAAATACTAGCTGTAGCCAGTAATTTATCTCCTCGGTAGGCGCCAAACTTTTCATGTTGCCAATCAGACTTAACCTCTTCCCAAGCACTACTTTGTAATACATTGACTAATTCATGTTCTTTAACAAACTGATCATATTCTAATGTGGGAATGCCAATTTGATAACGATACATCTCTTACTCTCTTTCCAACAATAATAGAATTTAACTACTATTCTACTATTTTTGTTTAGAAAGTCTAGTAAAAACATATTTTAGTTTCTATTCCATAGAAGACATGGTTATTGAAAGAGTAATACAAACTAAACTAGCTTAATCTCTCTTCTAATTTGAAATCGATTGGTAGGGTTGCTAAGAACCGTTCCAATTGTTTTTCCCAGTAGTACCATTCGTGAGTTCCAGCACTATGGCTATAGGTCACATCAAATCCCAGTTTTTTGAGATTTTTCACTGCGAGATTATTGGCTTCGTACAAGAAATCCTGCTCGCCACACCAAGCCCAAAGTTTGGTCTTTTTATCCGATTTTTTAGCCAGACTTTCAAGAGAATAAGGACTAGTTGTCCAATCTTTAATTTCCCCAAAAACACCTCTCCAGTAAGCTGGCGTCCCCAAATTTTGGCTCTCAGGAGAAAAATCTTGAAAACTAAGAGCACCTGAAAAACTAGCTGCATGAGAAAAACGATTTGTAGCAAGAGCCAATTTGAAACAGCCGTAGCCTCCCATAGAGAGACCAGCGATAAAGGCCTTTTCACGCTTGCTGGTCATGTTAGGGAAGAAGCGTTTCAAAACCTGTGGCAATTCCTCTGCTAGAGCTGTGTAATAGTCAAAACCATACTGGGTATCGGTATACCAACCGTTGCTGGTATTGGGCATGACGACGATGAGATTGGTTCCACGAAGCAAGCGTTCTACATTGGTCCGCTTGAGCCAGCTATTATGGTTGCCAGACATCCCATGCAAGAGGTACAAGACAGGAATATCTTTACACTCTGGATTTTCCACTCGATTAGCATCAGGATAGAGGACATTCACTCCCCACTCCATATCCAAAACTTGTGAGTAATACTCGATTTTCATTACTGCCATAATTTTTTCCTCTATTTTTCTATAAGAAAAAGCCGAAACTCGACTTTCTCTCTGTTTATTTCAACAATTATTTCGCTTCCATGACTACTGGTAAAATAGCTGGACGACGCTTGGTTTGGTCAAAGAGATACTTGGTCAGATTATCACGAACCTTCCCTTTAAGATCTGCCCAGTCAAAGTCATCTCCTTGAAGATAGTCTTCTACCGTTTGGTTAATCAATTCTGAACTTTCACGGAGAATATCTCGACTCTTCTTGAGATAAACAAATCCACGTGTATGAACACGAGCCTTGGCCACAATTTTCTTCTCACGACGATTAACGGTAATTGCTACGATGAAAATACCATCCTCTGACAAGACCTTACGATCACGAAGAACCACATTTCCAACATCACCAATAGCATTCCCGTCAATCAAGACATCCCCTGCCGAAACTGCTCCAGCTGGGACAAAGTCTCCATTCTCATAAGCCATGCTGGTTCCCTTTTTAGGGATGAAAATGCGTTCTGGCAACATTCCAACCGCCATAGCAGCCTTAGCATGGGCATCTAACTCACGGTATTCCCCTTGAATCGGGAAGAGATACTTGGGTTGCAAGAGATTGATCATCAACTGCAAATCACGCGCATTTCCGTGACCTGACACACGCAAGCTTTGGGTAATCAATTTGACAACCCCGCCAGCTTGGTAAATCATATTTTCCACACGCGCCATAACTGCTTCTTTGGCGATAGATGGAGTCGTTACGATATAAACTAGGTCACCGTCCTTGATTTCCACATAACGGTGGCGACCAATCGACATCTTGCGAAGACCGTTGATAGGCTCACCCATACGGCCTGTCTCAAGAATAATCAACTCATGGTCTTCAAAACGAGACATATCTTTTGGCTTAATCAAAAGACTTTCGTTAGCTAGAGACAATTTCTTGAGACGAATAGCGGTGCGGACGATATTTTCAATATCAAATCCTGTCAAAACCACACGACGACCTGTTGCATCCGCAGCGTCAAACACCTGCTGGATACGAGAGAGGTTGCTGGCTACCGCCGCAACAATGATACGACCATCCCAATCCGAAATGGTTTGAGTGATCTCATCCCCAACTTCACTTTCACTAGCCACTTGGATATTGCTATCTGCATTGGCTGAATCGCTAAGAAGAGCTAGAACTCCATCACGACCGATTTCTGCCAAACGAGCGAAGTCTGTCGCATAGGATTCGCTAGCTGTCTGGTCAAATTTGAAGTCACCTGTATAAACGATACTACCTTCAGCTGTCTTCAAGACCACACCCAGACTTTCTGGGATAGAGTGGGTCGTACGGAAGAAGGACACCACAGTCCCTCCAAAATCAATCTCAGTATCCTCATCGATAACATGGAAATCATTGAATTTCTTAACTGTGTCATTTCCTTTGACAAAAAGTTTGGCCAACTCAATGGTCAGCTCAGACCCAAATACAGGCACCTTGGCTTCAGCCAAGAGATAAGGCAGAGCACCAATGGCATCCGCATGACCATGGGTCAAGAAGACTCCTGCGATACGATCCCTATTTTCAAAAAGGTAGTCCATATTGGGAATGACCACATCCACTCCTAGTTGTTCATTTTCAGGGTATTTTAGACCTGCATCCAAAACGAAAATAGACCCATCGATTTCAGCGATATACATATTTTTCCCGTTTTCACGGACACCGCCAAGTGTTGTTAAACTGATATTACTCATTTTTCCTCCGAAAGCTTAGTTTATCTTGATTATAGGGTTACTTACCCTCTTATTCTAAAAGCACTACTTTTAGCCGAATCTTTTCCTACCATTATACCATTTTTTTAATGATTTTCAAAATGAAGATTTGTTTTCAAAAAAGAGCTGGTTGCCCAACTCTTTCCTACGTCTATTCTTTTTCCATCAAAAAGTCATAAATTTCTTGCACGGTACCCAGCGCCATCATTTCTTGGTCTTTAACGATTTGCTTGAGATTTTGGTAAATCTGACTTTCTCCGATTTCACGTTTCGGTGCCTCTTTATTCACCTTCATAACACCATCTTTGATCGTCACAAAGCTTAGTTCTTCAAACACTTGAATCATCTTGACCAGCAAGATTTGTTGAATATTGAGATAAGCAGCCAAATCCTTCAGCTTGTAGCGAATATCAAACTCTGGAAACTGGTAAATGGTCTTGTACAATTTGGCAAACTGCTCTCTAGTTCCATAACCTGTCAGATAATAGGCCTTATCAATGTCATTTTTGAAATAGACCGCAGAGAAATTCTGCTTTTGAAAAATGGTCTTTAGCAGGGTCATATCCTCAGGAATTGTTTTCACAACAACCGCTTCACTAGTCACTAAATCTGGCACTTCTCCAGCAAAATCCAAGACTGGAACTCCCTCTGGCAAGGTGGCATTCTTTCCACGGATGTTAAAGAGCTGAACACCCTCCACGCGTGCATCCACCATCATCAACTGGAGGGCAGTTTGGCCATTCCATTGATTGACAGACAATTTGACTGCCAACTCTAGATTCTTGGTTTGAGCAAATTCTGTTGCCCATCTACCTTGACCGAAGGCCACCACTTCAAAACTAGCCTCACCCTTAGAAATTTTCAGCTTGAGATGGGCATTGCCTGCCCCCATGGTACGGGCACTTTCGACCTGAAAATCCTTGATATAAAAGACGGGTTTCTGGTTGTCCATTCCAAAGGGAGCTAAACGTTCAAAGTTCTTGACTGTTTCAAGACTCAAAGTCTCCAAATCCAGCTCTTCATCTAGATTTAACTTGTTCTTACCTCCAGCATCTGCGCCTTTTTCACGGACATAATCTTCCAAGACCTGAGATAAATCTGAAAGTTTCTCAACTTCCAGCGTCATACCCGCTGCACCAGCATGGCCACCAAAGGCGATAAAGAGGTCGCGATGGGGATCTAGGGCTTCAAAAATATCGACCGCTTCCACACTACGAGCACTTCCCTTGGCACGACCGTCTTCTATATTAAGAACGATGACTGTCTGTCTCAATTCTTCCAACAAACGACCAGCCACGATTCCTAGAACCCCAGGATTCCAGCCTTCCTTGGCCAAGACCTGGACCTTCTTCTCAGAATCCACCATGGTCTTTGCTTCTTCATAGATAGACTGGACAATTTCCTTGCGCTCTTCATTTTTCTGGTGAATCATGAGAGCAATCTCATGCGCCTCCTCATCATCAAACCCAGTCAGCAAATCAATGGCAGGATTGGGATCATCCAAGCGGCCCAAGGCATTTAAACGAGGGGCAATCTGGAAACCGACTGTCTCTTCTGTCACTTCATTAGCAGCAATCCCAGCCATGTCTAGCATTTCTTGTAGACCAATACGCTGAGTGTGTCCCAACATTTCCAGACCATACTGAACCAAGATACGGTTCTCATCCGTCAAACTCACCATATCTGCAATAGTTCCGATAGCGACCAAATCAAGCAATTCCACTTGTACTTCTTCTAAAAGGGCACAAGCCAGCTTGAAAGCAACTCCACAACCAGCCAAATATTTGAAAGGATAGTTCGCATCCGGATGTTCAGGATGGACAATAGCATAGGCATCTGGTAAGGTTTCAGGCATGGAATGATGGTCTGTCACAATGACATCTACTCCTATAGACTGGGCCAGTTCAATGGCTTCATGACCAGCAACCCCATTATCAACCGTCACAATCAAGGAAATTCCTTCTTGCTCGATAAAATATTTGTAAACACTGGCATTAGGTCCATAACCGTCGGTAAAACGATTGGGCAGATAAACCCGGCACTCGGCACCAAGCTGTTCCAAACTTTCCTTAACAATCGAAGCCGAAGTCATGCCATCTGCATCGTAGTCTCCATAGACAAGAATATTTCCCCCTTCTTCAATGGCCTGACGAATCCGCTCCACTGCCTTATCCATATCATGGAGCAGATAAGGGTCGTGCAAGTCCTCCAAGGAAGGTTCTAAAAACTTCTTCAGACTTTCTTGGTCCTGAATCCCTCTCTCAAATAATAACCGAGCCACTTCAGGACCCAGTCCAGCCTTCTTGGCTATTTTTGTAAAATCCGCATCTTCTACCTGCGGGGCAAACTGCCATTCATAAGTAGGTGTTATCAACAAGACATCCACTCTTTCTAAGAATTCTATTGCTTCATTATAACATGATTTAGGCTTTTTCTCTATCCTGATTGCTTTCTACAAAAATTTTACTAACTTTTTTTCTGATATGATTTGACAAGAAAAATCTTTTGGTGTAGAATCATGTTATAAAATCTAACACAAAGGAGATTCCTTATGGCTTTAGTAGAATTTGAACACGTCGAAAAATATTACGGGGACTACCACGCACTCCGCGACATCAATCTCCGTTTTGAAAAAGGGCAAGTCGTTGTCCTCCTAGGCCCTTCTGGTTCAGGGAAATCCACTCTAATCCGTACCATCAATGGTTTAGAGGCTGTCGACAAAGGAAGTCTTCTAGTAAATGGTCACCAAGTTGCTGGTGCCAGCCAGAAAGATTTGGTGCCGCTTCGCAAGGAAGTCGGCATGGTTTTCCAGCATTTTAACCTCTATCCACACAAAACGGTGTTAGAAAACGTAACACTTGCGCCCATAAAAGTTCTAGGAATTGATAAAAAAGAAGCTGAAAAGACAGCCCAAAAATATCTGGAATTTGTAAATATGTGGGACAAGAAAGATTCTTATCCAGCCATGCTTTCTGGTGGACAAAAACAACGGATTGCCATCGCTCGTGGTCTTGCCATGCATCCTGAACTCCTCCTCTTTGATGAACCAACATCTGCCCTAGACCCTGAAACTATCGGCGATGTTCTAGCGGTTATGCAAAAATTGGCCCACGATGGTATGAATATGATTGTCGTTACCCATGAAATGGGCTTTGCCCGTGAAGTTGCGGATC
Source organism: Streptococcus bouchesdurhonensis (assembly GCF_948472335.1). The sequence continues at coordinate 341,787 of NZ_CAOKTW010000003.1, forward strand.
GTATCATCTTTATGGCTGATGGAGAAGTTTTGGTGGATACGACAGATGTTGATGACTTTTTCGACAATCCAAGCGAACCTCGTGCCCAACAATTCCTCAGCAAAATCATCAACCACGAAAGTGACAAAGTAAAATAAGGAGGCGCCTATGAAAAAGAAATTCTTTTTATCCGCATTATTGATTATCCTTTTCGGCCTTGCTGCTACAAAACCAGTGCAGGCTGATACCAGTGTCGCAGACATTCAAAAGAGAGGCGAGCTAGTTGTTGGTGTGAAACAAGACGTTCCCAATTTTGGCTACAAGGATCCCAAGACAGGAACCTATTCTGGTATCGAAACTGACTTGGCCAAGATGGTAGCCGATGAACTCAAGGTCAAGATTCGCTATGTGCCTGTTACCGCACAAACTCGTGGACCCCTTCTAGACAATGAACAGGTCGATATGGATATCGCAACCTTTACCATCACGGACGAACGAAAAAAACTCTACAACTTCACCAGCCCTTACTACACAGATGCTTCTGGCTTTTTGGTCAATAAGTCTGCCAAAATCAAAAGCATCGAGGACCTAAACGGAAAAACCATCGGAGTTGCCCAAGGTTCCATTACCCAACGCCTGATTACTGAACTGGGTAAAAAGAAAGGCCTGAAGTTTAAATTCGTCGAACTCGGCTCCTACCCAGAATTGATTACTTCTCTACACGCTCATCGTATTGATGCCTTTTCCGTTGACCGCTCTATTCTATCTGGCTATATCAGTAAACGGACAGAACTGCTAAATGATAGTTTTAAGCCATCTGACTACGGTATCGTTACCAAGAAATCAAATACGGAGCTAAACAACTATCTTGATAACTTGGTTACTAAATGGAGCAAGGATGGTAGTTTGCAGAAACTTTATGACCGTTACAAGCTGAAACCATCTAGCCATACTGCAGATTAAGGAGGATACCCTATGACAGATTTATCATCTTGGACAGCCTATTTTCAGGATTTGGGACAATTTTTCAATGGTTTCCTCTTCACCCTTGCCCTAGCAATTGGATCCTTTATCCTCGCCATGGTTTTGGGCATCTTCTTTGGAGCTATGTCAACCAGCAAACGTCCCATTTTACGCATTTTAGCTCGCATCTTTGTGGAATTTTATCAAAACACTCCCCTCTTGGTGCAGTTTGTTATCGTTTTTTATGGTCTACCACTTATCAGTGACCATATCATCATGATTCCGATTTATTGGACGGCTGTTCTCTGCGTGGGACTCTATCACGGCGCCTATATCGCCGAGGTTATTCGCTCAGGCATTCAGTCTATTCCTAGCGGTCAAATGGAAGCCGCCTTGTCGCAAGGTTTTACTTATATCAGTGCTATGCGCTTGATTATCTTGCCTCAGGCCTTTCGTATCATTCTCCCTCCTTTGACCAACCAAATCGTCAACCTCATCAAAAACACCTCTACAGTCGCTATCATCTCTGGAGTGGACTTGATGTTTGTGACCAAGTCTTGGTCGGCACTTAACGGAAACTACATTCCAGCCTTTCTAGGTGCTGCCCTGCTCTACTTTTCTCTTTGCTTCCCTGTTGCCCAGTTTGGTCGCAAGATGGAGCAAGCCAACAAAAAAGCCTATTCACTTTAGGAGGTTACTATGGAATCCATTTTAGAAGTTTTGACCCCAGATAACCTAGTCTTTATCTTTAAAGGATTTGGCTTGACCCTCTATATTTCTCTGATTGCAATCGTCCTCTCTACCCTTATCGGAACGGTGCTAGCCGTCATGAGAAATGGGAAAAATCCTGTCTTGCGTATTATTTCCAGCATTTACATTGAATTTGTACGTAACGTTCCCAACCTCCTCTGGATTTTCACCATCTTTTTGGTGTTCAAGATGAAATCCACACCAGCCGGAATCACTGCCTTTACCCTCTTTACCTCAGCAGCCCTAGCTGAGATTATCCGTGGTGGCCTCAATGCTGTAGACAAGGGACAATACGAAGCAGGAATGTCACAAGGATTTACCTCTGCGCAAATCCTCTACCACATCATTCTCCCACAAGCAATCCGTAAAATGCTACCAGCCATCATTTCTCAGTTTGTAACCGTGATTAAGGATACCAGTCTTCTCTACTCTGTTATCGCCCTACAAGAACTCTTTGGAGCTAGCCAAATTCTCATGGGTCGTTATTTCGAACCAGAGCAAGTGTTTAGTCTTTATATCCTAATTGCCCTCATCTACTTCAGCTTCAACCTAGCAATTTCGAGCCTATCTCATATGCTGGCCAAACGTTGGCAACAAGCTGCAGAATAATAAATTAACTCTCCAAGTACATGGAGAGTTTTTTCTACGCAATCTCAAAAAAACACTGCCAGATTTCTAGCAGTGTTTTGAGTTTTATTTATCTTAGTAAACTGTTTTTTCAGTTTCTACATCGAAGAAGTGTGCTTTGTTCAAGTCAAATCCAAGTTCAACTGTTGCACCTGTTTGCAAGTAGTCACGAGCATCAACTTTGGCAACAAATTCATCTTTACCAACTTGGCAGTAAAGGTGAGATTCTGAACCAAGCAATTCTGATACAGAGATAGTAGCTTTGACAACTGATTCTGGGAATGTTTCAAGGAAAGCAGGTTCTGCATTCACGTCTTCTGGACGGATACCGAAGATCAATTCTTTACCTTCGTAGCCTTTGTCACGAAGAACTTTCAATGCTCCTTCTGGAACTTTCAAACGGAAACCGTCAGAAACAATTTCGCTACCAACCAATTTCACGTTGATGAAGTTCATAGCTGGGCTTCCGATGAATCCTGCTACGAATTTGTTAACTGGGTTTTTGTAAACTTCTTGAGGTGTACCGATTTGTTCTACACGTCCGATAGTACCTGTACCAGCAGGGTTTTTAGTTGCTGACATGATAACGATACGGTCTGCAAGTGTCATCGCTTCTGTTTGGTCGTGAGTTACGTAGATAGTTGTAGCTCCGATACGACGGTGGATTTTAGCGATTTCAGCACGCATAGATACACGAAGTTTTGCATCCAAGTTTGACAAAGGTTCGTCCATCAAGAATACTTTTGCATCACGGACGATGGCACGACCCATGGCAACACGTTGACGTTGACCACCTGAAAGGTCAGCTGGTTTACGATCCAAGAATTCTTTCAAACCGAGGATTGCAGCTGCTTCTTGCACACGTTTATCGATGTCTTCCTTGCTGTATTTACGCAATTTTAAACCGAAAGCCATGTTGTCATAAACAGTCATGTGTGGGTAAAGAGCGTAGTTTTGGAATACCATGGCGATGTCACGGTCTTTTGGAGCTACGTCGTTGACAACCACGCCATCGATAGATGCAGTACCTTCTGTGATGTCTTCAAGACCAGCAATCATACGAAGAGTTGTTGATTTACCACATCCTGAAGGACCTACGAAAACGATAAATTCTTTGTCTTTGATGTCCAAGTTGAAGTCTTCAACTGAGTAGTGTTCGCTGTTTGGATATTTTTTGTAAATATTTTTAAGATTCAATTCTACCATGAGGTGAACTCCTTTTGTCTTTTGATAGTTTTATTATAGATGAAAACGCTTTACTTTTCTATGGCAAGGTGACCAAAAAAACAAAAAAGTTCTGTGCAACTTGCACAAAACTTTAGAGAATATCTGGTAAAATCAATTGATAACACAGAGTCAGGTCTGTCAATTCCTTCAACTGAAGCCCTGTCAACTCTTCCCATTTATCAATCTTGTATTGGAGAGAATTGCGGTGCAAATAGAGTTGCTGGGCTGTTTTTGTTAGGACAGCACTTTTTTCCCAAAGAGAGAGAATGATTTCCTGAATCTGATCCTGGTCCAAAATCATCTGGTGCAGGCATTCTTTAATGACTCTCAGGTCCACGAGTCTTTCTCCCATACTCCAAAGATAGAGCTGAGAAAAAGTATGAACACCTTGGTGACCCTGACGCCACCAAGTCTTAAACAAATCCCGCTCAGCTTTGATTAAGTCTGATAGGGCTTGATTTCCCGTCTGAGACCAAACCTGGCCCAACATGATAGATAGACGCAGTCCAAAGTCATATTCAACCGCTTCAATCGTATCACTTAAAATAGCTCGTACAGAAGTGTATTTATCTTGTTGAAGCACGAAAACATAATCCTGAGCTCCGACCTGAAGCACCGTCTGACAGTTAGGAAAAAGGGTCCGCATCATATCCAGCCAAGAAGCTAGATTTTCCTGCTGAAAATAGGAAAGATGACAATAAACCAACTGAATCTTTTTAAAAGTTTGTGGTGCTTGTCCCTTGCCCTCAATCAGAAAAGAATACCAAGGATTGAGCGAACGAGCCTGCTCCTGCTGGCTCAAAAGGGCAACCAACTGCTTTTCACGCTCGCTGAGCTCAGCCTCCTCCAGCAAAATCCACTGCTGAGAAGCTAAAGGGAGTGTGAGATAGCCTTCTTTCTCTACTGGTTGGTCTGAAATCTGAGCTTCAGGAAACCAGTCTTGTAATTCTTTTGCCATCATGTCCTAGCCCTCCACTTTTTGGATGCACCACGAAATCAAGCTCTCAAGCCGTTTCAGATTTTCAGTCATATGGAGATAGCCCATCACAGCTTCAAAACCTGTGGACATACGGTAAGTCACCACATCAGCATTTTTGGCCTTGGTGTGGCTATTGGTATTGCGACCACGTTTGTAGATTTCCTCTTCTTTTTCCGTCAGGATTTGCTCCTCTAACATAAGGGAAATCAGGCGAGCCTGAGCCTTGGCTGACACATACTTGGTTGCTTCTTGATGGAGTTTATTGGGTTTGGTCATGCCTTTAAGAATGAGGTGACGACGAATATACATAGAATACACCGCATCTCCCTCAAATGCTAGCGCAATCCCGTTAATGAGATTGACATCAATCACGTGTCCACCTCACTCCATCCTTGGTGTCAAGAAGCTTAATTCCTTGAGCCGCTAATTGGTCACGGATTTGGTCCGCTGTAGCAAAGTCACGATTGGCACGTGCTTCTTGGCGTTTTTGGATTAAAGCTTCAATCTCTGCATCTAGAACATCCTCAACAAAGACAATTCCAAAGACCTCTAACATATCCGCAAGAGCTTCCTTAACACTTGCATCATAGTTGCCAGAGTTGATCCATTTAGCCATTTCAAAGACTACTGTGATACCGTTAGCAGAGTTGAAATCCTCATCCATAGCAGCTACAAACTTGTCTTTAAAGTCCTGTAACTCTTGAGCATCTACAGTCCCAGAAAATGGTTGCTCATAGGTGTTCTTCAGATACTTGAGATTGGTCTCTGCATCACGCACTGCCTTTTCCGTAAAGTTGATAGGCTTACGGTAATGTTGTGTCGCAAAGAAGAAACGAAGCACTTGCCCATCGAGGGTTTTGAGGGCATCGTGCACTGTGATAAAGTTGCCCAAGGATTTGGACATCTTGACATTATCGATATTGACAAAGCCATTGTGCATCCAGTAGTTAGCAAAGGTCTTGCCTGTTTTGGCTTCTGACTGGGCAATTTCATTGGTATGGTGAGGAAACTCTAGGTCAGCTCCACCACCGTGAATATCAATGGTGTCGCCCAAAATCTCTGTCGACATGACTGAACACTCGATGTGCCAGCCCGGACGACCAGGTCCCCAAGGACTGTCCCAAGAAATCTCGCCTGATTTGGCAGATTTCCAGAGGGCAAAGTCTACAGGATTTTCCTTACGAGCTGTTTCTTCATCGGTACGACCTGAAGCACCCAGCTCCAAATCTTCCAAGGTTTTATTAGCCAACTTGGCATAGTTATGAGATTTTTCCACACGGAAATAGACATCTCCTTGACTCTCGTAGGCAAAGCCTTTTTCAATCAAATCTTCCACAAAGCGGATGATGTCAGCCATAAACTCCACCACACGCGGATGGCGGGTCGCAGGTTTGACGCCCAAGGCTGTCACATCCTCACGAAAGGCAGCGATGTACTTGTCCGCAACCTCCTGAGGCGTGATACCTTCATCCTTGGCACGGTTGATAATCTTATCATCCACATCCGTGAAATTAGAAATATAGGCAACCTCGTAGCCACGGTATTCGAAATAACGACGAATGGTATCAAAAGCCACCGTTGAACGGGCATTCCCCACGTGGATATAGTTATACACGGTTGGCCCACAGACATACATCTTAACCTTACCGTCCTCGATGGGGACAAATTTTCGCAAATCACGAGACATGGTGTCATAGATTTTAATCATAAAATAATAGTCAGGAAATCCAAAATTCAAGAACAGTTAGTTTCATCACTAAGAGTTCAATTGAATTTCAGTCCGAATATCTCTACACTTCGGAATCCCTTGCTCCTTTCTCATCCAGATAAACTACCTGAGTCTGTTTGACAAAGCCAATTTTTTCATACAAACGTTTGGCACCTACATTGCTATCTTCCACTGCAATCTGAAATTCCTTATCATTTTGCTCAATTAGTTGGTTGACGAGGGATTTTGCTAAGTAGCTCCCATAACCTTTCCCACGTTCAGGTTCAGATATTGCTAAACCGTAGAAGTAATTCGTATTAGTCGATAAATCTACCGTGCAAGTTCCAATAACCTGACCGTCTTTTAATAAAATATATAAGCAACTTTCTGGATCCTTCAGAGCTTCAGCGACATATCTATCCACAACTTCTCTAGATTCATGTTCCTCTGAAAATACCTGAAATTTTAACTGACTAATTTGATTTTGATACGAACTATCTGCTAACAAAACTTCAAGATTGGAAAGCTTTGCTAACGGATAAGGTCTTCTATCCTTACCTAACCAAGTTTCTGTCTCTTCATCCTCGACCAATCCCCAGTTGCTGACAAAATCAGGATAACGGTCTAGAAAAATACGTTCTGTCTGAAAAGTGACTGAACAAATAGAGAAAGAAGCTGTTTCTCTCTCAAAACTAGTAAACAATGCACGCGCAATTCCCTGACGGCGATGAGCTGGATGAACCAGTATCGTCACTTCTACATCTTGATCATCTGCATAGACAGTTAATAAACCAACAAGTTCGCCTTTTTCATAATAAAGGAAAAAGGCAGGCATGTTTGGGTCAAAATTAAGCATGTTAGAGAGATAGGGATCACGATAGGTACCGTCATAGTTTTGGCAACAGTTAATTAGTTTTTTCGCCTCAGATAGCTCCTCTTGGCTTAACTTATTTTTGGCTTGAATCATATCGGTATCCTCTACAACCCAGACGATCTGTGACTAGCTTCTTTAGCCTGCTCTAGTTTATTGACGTAATACTCTCGTTTTTCTTCAACTTCGTGAATGACCGGCTCATCCTTCTTACCATGTACACGGACAATCTTGGCCGGAATACCGACAACCGTCACATCACTAGGTACGTCTGCCACGACAACTGCTGCTGCACCGACCTTAGCATTTTCGCCGATTTCCACTGGTCCGATAACTTGGGCATGAGCAGATATAAGCGCTCCTTTGCGAACGGTTGGATGGCGTTTGCCACAGTCTTTCCCTGTTCCCCCAAGAGTCACTCCGTGATAAAGGAGAACACCTTTTTCAAGAATAGCTGTCTCCCCAATCACCAAACCAGAGCCATGGTCGATAAAGACACCTGAATCAATCTGGGCGCCTGGATGAATCTCAATCTGAGTCCAAAAGCGCCAAAACTGACTGTGCATACGAGCCAGGAGTTTGAAGCCATGCTTCCAGAGAAAATGCGAAAGACGGTGGGCCGCCAAAGCCTTGACACCTGGATAAGTCAGCAAAACCTCCAAAGTGGTGCGGGCCGCTGGATCATTTTCTTTTACGATATCAATGGTTTCGCGCCACCATCCCATACATTTCTCCTTTTCTTATTCTGAATCTTTTGGTGTTTCTGTAAATTCTTTCTTAGGTTTGTGGTCCTTGTGATGACGTGGGCGGTGAGGTTTCTCAGACTTTTCGCCTTTTTCATCACGTTCAGGTTTTGGAGGACGAGGAAGAAGGGCTTTCATAGAAGCATCCACACGTCCTTTTTCATCAATTTTGATAATCTTAACATCAACTTCATCACCGATTGCTACTAAGTCTTCGACATTATTGGTACGCGTCCAAGCCATCTCCGAGATATGAACAAGGGCATCTGTCTTATCAAAGAGGTTAACAAAGGCACCAAATTTCTCGATACGAACGACTTTAGCACGGTAAACTTCGTCCACCTTAGCTTCACGGACCAAACCAGCAATAATTTCTTTAGCACGGTTAATAGCATCTTGGTCGCTAGAGTAGATAGACACATTTCCTTCTTCATCGATATCAATCTTAACACCTGTTTCGGCGATAATCTTGTCGATGGTTTCTCCACCCTTACCGATGACAATCTTGATTTTATCCACATCAATCTTGATCGTATCAATTTTTGGAGCAGTTGGAGCCAATTCTGGACGAACTTCTGGAATGGTTGCTTCAATCACATCAAGGATTTCAAAACGCGCTTTCTTAGCTTGAGCAAGGGCCTCAGTCAAGATTTCTGCAGTAATCCCTTGGATCTTGATATCCATCTGAAGGGCTGTAATCCCGTCACGAGTACCTGCAACCTTAAAGTCCATGTCTCCAAAGTGGTCTTCCAAACCTTGGATATCTGTCAAGACAGTGTAGTTATTTCCATCTGAGATGAGACCCATGGCAATACCAGCTACTGGTGCCTTGATTGGCACACCACCAGCCATAAGAGCAAGCGTTCCAGCACAGATAGAGGCTTGAGAAGAAGAACCATTTGATTCTAAAACTTCTGCTACCAGACGGATAGCGTATGGGAATTCTTCCAAACTTGGCAAAACTTGAGCAAGGGCACGCTCACCAAGGGCACCGTGACCAATTTCACGACGACCTGGCGCACCATAACGACCAGTTTCCCCTACAGAGTATTGAGGGAAGTTATAGTGGTGCATAAAGCGTTTCTTGTACTCAGGATCCAAACCATCGACGATTTGAGTTTCACCCATCGGAGCTAAGGTCAAGACTGAAAGGGCCTGAGTTTGTCCACGAGTGAAAAGACCTGAACCGTGCACACGTGGTAAGAAGTCAACAACCGCATCCAAAGGACGGATTTCATCGACTTTACGACCATCAGGACGCACCTTGTCTTCTGTAATCAAACGGCGCACTTCAGCGTGTTCCATTTGTTCCAAAATTTCAGCCACATCACGCATGATACGGTCAAATTCTTCGTGGTCTGCATATTTTTCTTCGTAAACAGCAGTAACTTGGTCCTTAACTGCTTGAGTTGCAGCTTCACGAGCCAATTTTTCTTCTACTTGAACCGCTTTTTGGAGGTCACTGTTGTAGGCTGCGATGATTTCAGCTTGCAAGTCCGCATCCACATGAAGCAATTCCACTTCTGCTTTTTCCTTACCAACAGCAGCAACAATTTCTTCTTGGAAGGCAATCAATTCTTTGACTGCTTCATGCCCTTTAAGAAGAGCTTCCAACATGATTTCTTCTGACAATTCTTTGGCACCAGACTCAACCATGTTGATAGCGTGTTTGGTACCAGCTACTGTCAATTCAAGAAGCGACTGCTCTGCCTGTTCTTGACTAGGGTTGATGATGATTTGACCATCGACATAACCCACCTGTACCCCAGCGATTGGTCCGTCAAATGGAATATCTGAGATAGAAAGTGCCAAGGATGAACCAAACATAGCAGCCATTGGTGCAGAAGCATTTTCATCATAAGAAAGTACTGTATTGATGACTTGAACTTCATTACGGAAACCTTCCGCAAACATAGGACGGATTGGACGGTCAATCAAACGCGCTGTCAATGTCGCATCCGTTGAAGGACGTCCTTCACGTTTCATAAAGCCACCAGGAAACTTCCCAGCCGCATACATTTTTTCTTCGTAGTTGACTTGAAGAGGGAAGAAATCTCCAGTTGCCATTTTCTTAGACATAACGGCAGCAGTCAAGACAGTTGACTCACCGTAACGTACAACAACAGAGCCATTTGCTTGCTTAGCAACCTGACCAGTCTCTACGATCAACTCACGACCCGCAAAAGTCGTTTGAAACACTTGTTTTGTCATTTTAATCCCCTTTGGATTGATGAAATTATACGCCTTGCCTACAAAGATCAAGATACTAAGGACGTCAAAAGCAAAGTAAAAATAGGAAACTGACGAAGTCTTCGATGAAGACAAGACAGTTTATCTTTTTACACAGCTTTTCGGCCGGGTTCAATTACACAAGATAGCATTCGATTGACGCAGTGTACCATGTACACCAGGAAATCTATCTTTTTCACTAGGGATTTAGCCCGTGTTCAACTATTAGATACTTTGAAAAGTTTAAAAATATTATTCTTTAGTATTTTTCCTTTTTATAGCAGATTTGAATAGTTAAAAATCTGTTTATACCCTCATCTTTGTATCAAGTACGTACAGAGTCTATTTTATCATATTTTTCTTAAAAAGTGCGGTCTTTACCATTAAAAAGGAACCATTCCCCTCACTTGAGAAGAATGGTTTGCTTTTTATTATCCTAGAGACTGGTGATTAAACAAGGCATGGGTTGCTTGGTGGATGTATTTTGCTGTTTCTGCATTGTTCATGGTGTAGAGATGCACACCTGCAACATCCTGAGTTACCAAGTCCACGATTTGGTCCACTGCATAGGCAAGTCCTGCTGCTCTGAGCGACTCAGGGTCATGCTCATACTTGTCTAAGATGGCTTTAAATTTGCGTGGAAGATGGATATTCTCACAAGTCTTCAAGAGGCGGAGAGCCTGATTTCGATTCAGAATTGGCATAATCCCTGCATGAATGGGAACATCAATCCCAGCCAAGATGCACTTGTCTTGGAAATCATAGAAGCGCTCATTGTCAAAGAAAAGCTGAGTTACAAGGCTCGAACAACCTGCATCTACTTTCTTCTTAAGATTTTGAATATCTGAAATCTGATTTGGTGAATCTGGATGACCTTCTGGATAACAAGCTCCAACAATATCAAAGTGAGGGGCTTGTTCCTTGATGAACTCAATCAAGTCGGTTGCGTAACGAAAATCCTTTTGCGGCTCCACATCTGGAATAATATCCCCACGAAGAGCCAAGATTTTCTGCACCCCAACCTTGTCCAAGTCTGCAATAGTTTCAGCAACCTTGTCCTTGGTCAGATAGATAGCTGGCAAGTGAGCAATAGTCGGAATCGCCAAGTCATTTTGGATAAAGTCAGCCAAACGGACCGTCGTTTCCTTGATATTAAATTTATTATTGCTGGCAGTCACACTAATAAAGTGGGGAGCCAATTCCTGCATGTCTTGAAGAGCAGAAATAATGTTATCATTACCCACGGCTGGGTTTGGAGGGAACACTTCAAATGAGAGTGACGGTGTTTGGCGTGACATAGTCATTATCCTTTTCTAGTTGATTTTTTTCGTTAGCTGGATTCCTAGAATCCAAGTGAAACAGGCAGATTGACCAAACAGCGCTTCTTGAGAAATCCTATCTTACAATTTCTCACGCGCAGCTTTAGCTGCTTCAACAAGGCGGATCAAGCTTTCTTTTGTTTCTGGAATACCACGTGTTTTCAAACCACAGTCAGGGTTGATCCAAACTTTCTTGCTTGGCACTTTAGCAAGGATGGCTTCGATTGTATTGTCGATTTCGCCTTCATTTGGCACACGAGGTGAGTGGATATCGTAAACCCCAGGTCCTACTTCTGTTTGGAAATTTTTCGATTTGAGTTCGTCCAAGATTTCAAGGTTTGAACGGCTTGCCTCAAATGAGATAACGTCCGCATCCATGTTGTCGATAGCTGGGATGATATCTGTAAATTCTGAGTAACACATGTGAGTGTGGATTTGTGTATCTGGCGCTACTGTTGAGTGTACCAAGCGGAAGGCAGGAATTGCCCAGTCAAGGTAGTCTTCGTACCAGTCGCTACGACGGAGTGGTAATTTTTCACGAAGAGCAGCCTCATCGATTTGGATGATTTTCACACCAGCAGCTTCAAGGTCAAGCACCTCATCCTTGATAGCAAGGGCGATTTGAAGAGTTGAATCCTTGATAGAGATGTCTTCACGTGGGAATGACCAGTTGAGGATGGTAACAGGTCCAGTCAACATACCTTTAACAGGTTTGTTTGTACGGCTTTGTGCATAGCTAGACCATTTAACAGTAATAGGGTTAAGACGAGTGACATCACCCCAGATGATTGGTGGTTTAACTCCACGCATACCGTATGATTGTACCCAACCATTTTTAGAGAAGAGGTAACCTGACAAGTTTTGACCGAAGTACTCAACCATGTCGTTACGCTCAAATTCACCGTGAACAAGGACATCAAAGTCGATATCTTCTTGCCATTTGATCCATTCATCGATCGTTTCAGCAAGGAAAGCATCGTACTCTTCTTGAGACAATTCACCTTTACGGTAAGCCAAACGTTTCGCACGAACTTCTTTAGTTTGAGGGAATGAACCGATAGTTGTTGTTGGAAGAGCTGGAAGTTTGAAAGCTTCTTCTTGGATAGCTTCACGTTCTGCAAAGGCTGGCAAACGAGTGTAGTCTGCGTCTGTCAAGCCAGCGATACGCGCACGAAGTTCAGCATTTTCACCTACACGCTCAGTCGCAAAGAGTTCTTTGTTAGCTGCAAGTGCTTCTTCACCTTGACCGTTGCGGATAGCATCCAAATCACGGATTTCATCCAATTTTTCAACTGCAAAAGCAAAGTGGTTCAAGATAGCTGGTTCAAATTCTTCGTTAGCTGTTGTAAATGGCACATGAAGAAGTGAGCATGAGCTTGTCAAGACAATGTTTTCAGCTGGGATTTGCTCAAGAACAGCCAAGCTCTTTTCATAGTTGTTACGCCAGATGTTTTTACCATTGACAATACCTGCATAAAGAGTCTTATCAGCTGGGAAACCACCTTTAACCAATTCAAGAGTTTTCTTACCTTCAACGAAGTCAAGACCGATAGCATCTACTGGCAAGTTTACAAGGTCAGCGTAAACGTCACGAACGTCTCCGAAGTAAGTTTGAAGCAAGACTTCAAGACCTTTTTTGTCAGACAAGAGTTTGTTGTAGATGTTCAAGAAGAGAGCTTTTTCTTCAGCTGTCAAGTCTTTTACAAGAGCCGCTTCGTCGAGTTGGATGCGAGTCGCACCAAGTTCTGCCAATTTTGCAAAAACTTCTTGATAAGCAGCAACTAAGCTGTCTACGAAGTCTTCTGCTTTCACGCCTTCTTCAAAGTCTGACAATTGAAGGAAAGTGAATGGACCTACAAGAACTGGACGAGTGTTCAATCCAAGTTCTTTTGCTTCTTGGAACTCATCAAAGATTTTGTGACCTGCGAGTTTGACTTGAGTGTCTTTTTCAAACTTAGGAACGATGTAGTGGTAGTTGGTATTGAACCATTTTTTCATTGGAAGGGCGCGAACGTCCCCTTTTTCTCCTTGATAACCACGACCCAAAGCGAAGTAGCGCTCAAGATCAGACAAGTCCAAGTTTTGAACTGAAGCAGGTACCACGTTGAAAAGGAAAGCTGCATCTAGGAAGTTGTCATAGTGAGAAAAGTCATTTGATGGAATTTCAGTGATGCCTTTTTCTTTGACAATGTTCCAGTGTTTAGCACGCAAGTCTTTTGCTGCTGCCAAGAGTTCTTCTTCTGAGATTTCTTTTCTAAAGTATTTTTCAGTTGTAAATTTTAATTCGCGGAATTCTCCCAAACGAGGGAAACCGATGATTGTAGTTGACATGATGTGTCCTCCAAAATTTGTTGTTGAAACTATCTTAACAGAAAAGAAAGCGTCTGTATAATTGTAAAAAATTAGGCTTTGATATAGTTTGAAACTATATCTCTGTTTTAGACAAAAGAAAAAGACTTGAGACAAATGCCTCAAATCCTTTGTGTAGCTTGTTTTATAGATTTATTTCAGTTAGACGGTTCAAACGCGTTATTAGTAATTCTTATAAGTGACTATGGCTTGTTATTAGAAAAGACTATAGGTTGATTTTTCTTTTGTAATTCTGATATTTCCCTGAAAAGTGCGGATGGGAGCAACTTACTTCGTAATTTCATCCCTAATTTTTGAGCCAGAATGTCTCAAAAATTCCGTTCTAGATAATAATAAATTATTATCTAGAATACCACTATAGCGGGAAATATCTGCTAAAAGCTCACTTCGTTCGCACTTGATATAAATAAAGCATAATTTTTCTATATTATACACTTGAGGCACTATAACTGTTAAATTTGTTAAAGTTTTCCAACCTCTTCCTATCAACTTTTCCCCTGTTCAAGTGGGACGACTGCTAGTGTCTTTCCTAAACTGGCTAGGACTTTTAAGACTGTTTCCAACTGAGGGCTAGTCTTACCTGTTTCCATCCTAGCTATGACAGGCTGGCTCACTCCACTGAGTTCCTCTAGCTTTTTCTGGCTGATTCCTTGCTCATGTCTGGCCTCAATCAACTCACTCATGATAGCCACTCGCATATCACTTTCAAGGATTTCCTCCTTGGTAAAGAGTTCTGACCGGACATCCTTCCAGTTACTCCCAATAGCACTATTCTTCATCACTTAACCCTCTTTCTTTTAAGTCCTTCAGTTCACGCTTGGCTTTTTCAATTTCTCTTCTAGGAGTTTTCTGAGTCTTTTTGACAAAATGATGTAAAAGAACAAAACTACCATCAAGCCACGCTATAAATAAAATTCGATTTCTCAAAGGTCTTAGTTCCCATATCTCATCTTCCAAGTGTTTCATATAGGGTTCCCCAGCTCTCGTCCCATGCTGACTAAGCAACTCGATATAGTCATTTAGTTTATTGAGTTTGATGCGACTATCCTTACTTTTCTGACTAGCCAATTCTCTCATATAATCCAAAACTGGCTCGTTTCCATTTTTGTCCTTATAGAAGTAAATCGTATGCACCAAGCAACCTCTTTCTAATTAAATTATAACTCAAAAGTTATTAAAAGTAAATCTGAACACTCATAAAAAGAAGACCTTAGAAAAACTCTAAAGGTCTCATCTTTATTATTCGAAAAAATTACGAGAAGAGTTATAAATTGAAGGCAATCCTTACTATTATTCCAGCTCAATCCCCTTCTCTCGAAGATTTGCCAGACACTCCTCATAGTAGGAAGCATCATGCTCGCTATATATAGGACTTTTCAGCTTTTCCTCTACTAAGTCTTGATAAGAAGGACAAATCTTACCACGGTAGTTCTTGTCCATCCACTCTGGACTGACATTATAGCCTCGGTTAGCCATCTCCTTCATGATCAAGTCATGATAGGCATAGAGACGATAGGGCGAGTAGGTAAAGACATAGTCAACCGTTGCATGCTTTCTGCCCCAGCCATTGCCACGGAGGGCACAGCACTCTCGATGCTGCCCCAAAAGTTGAGGACGGGGAAGTTGTGACATCAAAGCCTCATGCCAAAGTCTCATGAGAATCTCCTTTCAGCAAGGTAGAATTTTGCAGATAAGCATTTGGGTAAAGTTCAAGCAACTCTCTCGTCTTAACAATCAAGTCTTGTTTGGAAGCTTGACCAAAGCGGTAGCGATCCAACAAGAGCATATAATCCTTGCGCTCAGCATCTGTCGCTTTCTTTTTGAAATAGCCCCAAATATGCTGAAAGGCATTGCAAACCTGACCCCTGTGTTCTGGAATCTGACAGGCACGATCGATCAGTTCTTGAACATGACTTACCTCCACCTCTTCATTCTTCAAGTATTGGCGGATCTCATTGTAAATATTGCTAGAACGACTCAAAACGAGGTATTTGTTTCTAGCCCAGAGTTGCTGGCAAAGGGCACGTTTGTTGTTAGTTTCCATATTTCTCCTTACTTTCTACTAGTTCCCCGGAAATATGGAAACAAAGTTATATCTTAAAAATGAGCGAATTATGAATGGAATATGAGCGAATCAATTACTCCCATCACCCTTTAAACTCTTTCAAAAACTCTTTAAGTTCGGTATCGGCTTCTGGTGTGGTTCCGTGGAGTTGACCGAGCATTTCAAGTAAAGAAGCGGTTTGGTTTTGGATGGCTTGATTTGTCGTGTTAATCTTGCTGACGATATCTGTCAGTGGTTCGACTTCTTCTTCCTCGAAGGTATCTACATAGCGAGGGATATTGAGGTTATAGTCATTTTCAACGATTTCTTCATAACTTGCCAGATGGGCAAACTTGTCAATCTCCTCACGAGACTTGTAAGCTTCCAGAATCTTCTCGATGTGAGCATCCGTCATGATATTCTGATTTTTTCCCTTATCAAACTCCTTAGAAGCATCGATAAAGTAGACATCACGATTGGTACGGTTCTTTTTGAGAATGATAACCGTGGTCGGAATGCTGGTATTAAAGAAGATATTAGCAGGAAGACCAATTACCGTATCAATGGCTCCTTCTTCTAACAAGGCCTTGCGAATGGTTCCTTCTGCATTTCCACGGAAAAGAACACCGTGGGGAAGGACGATAGCCATGACTCCATTATCCTGCTTGAGATGGTAGTAACCATGCAAAAGAAAGGCAAAGTCAGCCTTAGACTGGGGTGCCAGTTTCCCAAAAGGAGAGAAACGAGGATCCGCCATAAAGCCAGAGCTAGCAGACCACTTGGCTGAGTATGGAGGGTTCATCAGAACACCGTCAAAGTTGGTCGGTTCTTGAGTCGGCCAGTCTTCATCCAGTGTATCAGCATTGTGGAGGAATTGATTTTCAACTGGAACACCGTGTAGGATCATGTTCATCCGAGCCAAGTTATAGGTCGAAGTATTGAGCTCCTGACCAAAGTAGACCACTGTCTGCGGTTTATGAGAGTATTTCTTGGCATTGAGCAAGAGAGAGCCAGACCCCATGGTCGCATCATAGATGGTAAAGCCCAGCTGGTCCTCACGACCCAAAAAGGCAATCTGAGTCATAAGTTTGGCAACAGGCTGAGGTGTATAGAACTCACCAGCTTTCTTACCCGAATCAGTCGCAAACTGACCAATCAGATACTCATAGGCATCCCCCAGCATATCACCAGCATGACCAGCCACATCTAGCACAGCCAACTCCTTCATGACTGCTGCCACCGTTTGGTTTTGCTTTTGCGGAGTCGCCCCTAGCTTTTTGGAATAGAGGTCAATATCTTCAAAGAGGTTTTCATAGAGTTCGTCACTCTGCTCAATATCACGAAAGCCCTGAGCCAAATCTTCCAGCTGGAAAATCCCCTCATTGACACGCGCTACTAGAGCCGTAAAAGTCAACTCAGGCTTGATACTATAGTTGAGTTCATCCTTCATAACTGCAAGAAGATCCTCGTGGGTATCCGCATCCTCATAGTAGTTGCGATAGACCTCAAGGGCAGCCTCTAGACTCTCACTCCCTTCCTCCATAGTCTCCGCCACGAAAAAGAGCATCTTGTCTGACAGATACTTATAAAAGACCATGCCCAAAAGATAGGACTTGTAGTCATTGGCATCCATCTTAGATCGAAGAACATCCGCTGAGTTCCACAGGGCTTGGTAAAGCGACTGGGAAGTTTGTGTTGTTTCCATAATGTTTCTTTCTTTTTATTAATTCAAAAATCTAACTATCTGTCCAGTAGTTTCTTTTCTAATTCTTCAAAATATTTATGTCGTAATTTTTTCTGTAAATCATTATCCAATGCAATACGCCTTAAAGATTTATCTTTAAAGTTTGGAACTACTTTCGTATTTCCTCTATGATTAATTATTTCATTTTTTAAGTTACAAATCTTTAAAATTTTCGAAAAATCTGAAGAAGCTATGCTATCTTCCACCATTTTAGTTATATTTTCTAATGTTACAGTTATATCAAATTTTTCTGATAAATTTTCTAAAAATGTCCGTGCTTCATCCTCGGTTGGTTCTCTTGTTTCTATCAAATTCCCTTCCATAAATTCATCAAGTTTCTTTTTCAAGGCAATTCGTATTATCTTATCTTTATTTGTTGTACATAAACCAATAACAGTGTCTCGAAGCTTATTAATTTTTTGTTTTTTATCTTCCTCATCATCAGATAGAACAGAATTCACCATTTCTTCATCTACCAAAAGCATCTCTATCTCATTAAAAGGGAGCACAAAAATATTTTTCTTTTTATAGCTTTCAATTCTTGCCTCATCCATCCAGTCATAATCAATAATGCCGTATGCTTTATTACCATATGTTTCCTCTAATTTATTGTAAGCTTTTGTGTATTGAATAACTTGTTTATGCCCTTGAACTGGTTTGACAAAACAAAATTCACTGAATAATTTGGAATATATTTGATAGTCCAGACTATTTTTAGTTCCTTCGCAAAACAAAATTGGCTTTTTTGCACCAGATACTTCAGTTAATAATGGTAATGGTATTTCTTGTGATTCTTCCAACACCTGATAATCCAAATCATAAGGTGCTTCAAAATTCTTACACCATATATAGGTTGCATTTGTTCTAGATTGAACAAAGTCCATGTTATGTGAAGCAAAAATAAATTGACAATCAGGTCGCTCTGATATGAGCAAATCCCATAATTCATTATAGACGGCAGCATTTAGAAATGTTTCTGGTTCGTCAACGACAATATAGCTATTCTCTGGAGCTAGAAGAACACTGCCTATATAAAATAAAATACAACGTTCTCCATCACTAAGACCATTTATACTATATTTAGAGTGATTTTTTTCAACGTTTACAATTATCTTTATAGGATCAATTTCAAAACTAATTTCTGGTTTAATTTTATTCCATATTTTTTCTAATTTTTGCCACAAAGATAATGACGAATCGTTTTGTCCTCTGAATTTATAAGTAGCCACAACCATAACATCTTTTACTAATAGTGTTATTAAGTTAGTAAAAGTATTTGAAAAATTCTCTTCAATATTTGATGGATACAAATTAATGGTATCGTATTTAATATTTGTCTTTTTCAAATCGAGAATGTAATTCTCTTGTTCAATATTATTACGATTATGAATATTAGACACAAAATACAATAGTTTTTGAGCAGGCAAAACATACATCTCATCTATATTATTCTTTCTTAACTCATTAATAAGACTTGATTTCCCTGCTCCATTAGCTCCTATTATAACAGTTGTAGAATCCACTTTCGAAATAAATGAGAAAAGTTTAATTACTTTAAAATTCTCTAAAATTTGAGGTAAATTTGTTTCATACATATAAACATCACTACCATGACAACTAAATATATTTCCTAACCAATTCTCACGTAGTTTTTTATACTTTTCTGTCACATAACCAGATAAAAACTCATCATCTAGTTCGTTATTAACCAAATCAATAAGGGTAGAAAACCAATCATCTACTTGTTGGTAGCTAGTCTTATATGATTCTTGTTCATAATCAGCTAATTCACTAAAGATATCTTGAAGTCTTTTCTTTTCAAATTTTAAATTTTCAATTAAATCTTTAATAGAGCTATACATAATTCCTCCTTAAATAAACATATCCTGCAAGAGTTTCTTTTTCAGTGTTTCTAACTGAGAAATTTTTTCGTGGTGAGAATTGATAAGGTTATCGAGTGTGGAAAAATAGGCACCGATGGCTTGTTGTTCAGGGAGAGATGGGATAAGTACTTTTTTCGATAGTAATTCCACTTTAGTAATACCCTTTATTGATGTCCCTTGAAGTTGGTTAACTTCCTTTTGAAGTAATCTATATAGCAAATATGCTGTGAATTCTATATTGGATTTAAGATTTGAGAGTGATAAAAAATCCTGACTTGTTGCGTATTCATGACGCATCACCGCTAACTTCCCAACTCCAACTCTCGTAACAACCGCAATTGAATCTTTTGGTATTATTTTGGCTGATGAACTTTCCAAACCTTTCTCAGAAATACTTTTTTGAACTTTAATCTCAAATAGACAATTTATCCCTAAGTCAGATGACTGAATCCAAGGAATATCCCCATCCCAATATTCCTGAACATTTGTTTTTGGAGTGCCACCACTTTGAAAGTCATCAGCTAAATCATTAATTTCACAAAGCTCCCACTCACCTTCGAATCCATCCAAACGAATCTCAGGGACTGTCTGTCCAGCTTTTGGAAACATCTTGGAGAGCATGGTCGCTTTAAGAGATTGGTAGTTGGTAAGATTATCTTTGTAGCTAGACAGAAGGTCGTCGAGGGTACGGAAAAGGGTACCGATGGCGGATTGTTCAGAGTAAGATGCGATTCCAATCTTCCAATCTCCATATTCTTTCCCATTAACGCCAGGTTGACCTGACCGTTGTGAAGTGATATCAATAAATTGCTTATACTTATCAGTAAGAGTCTGCTGAAAAACAAAATTTCCATCATATGAATCATGTAATCTCGCTCTAATTAAGAATCCAGCATAATAAACTTCACCATCTGATTCTCTGTAAAGATAGGTTTTCCCAACACTCGCACCAGTACGTGCGAATAGGAGATCGTTCTTCTGCAATTTATAGTTTTCATAATTTTCTTCAGAAAAATCAACATCTGGAGAGCTAAGTTTCGCAGTTAAAAACAATCTAGAAGTATCGTCTATATCTGTGATTCTAAGATACTTATGAATACCATCAAAGTTCTTCGCAGGAGCATTTATACCATATTCGATAGCATTTGATATTTCATCAAGTGTTTTATAGTTCCACTTATCATTAAAATTAACAAATCTAATTTTTGGAATTCTTCTATTCTGATTTTTCATAATCACTTCTTTCTGACTGTTTTAACACGTTAGTTTCATTCTTTATTTTCAACACTTTTTCACAATAAGCATCAAAATGATTATTAATAATATCAACTAAATCATTTTTTAAATCACTTGATCTCTTATCAATATCAGATTTCTTAAAATTATTTCTTCTAAAAACTTCATTAATGTAAAACTTTGACTCATCTTCTTCATGTAAGACTTTCTTTTTTTCTTCAAAATTTTCGTTTGAAATTTCTACATTTGTATCTCTATGTAATAAAGTTAAATTCCCTAATTTATTCTTGTCAGAATCACCCAGTTCAAAATCACTTTGAGGTATAATATGTTCCAACTGCCAAATCAATTTACCTTTATGATCTAACTCTGTAAAATCGATTGTTCTATCATTATTTTTAAACTTCTCAATACTAACAAGCAGAAAACGAGTGAAGTGAACGTGAGTCCCACGATAGTAATTTTCTCGTCTCCTATTCTCGTCATTCATAAAACTCAAGATTACTTCTTGGTAGTTCCCTGTTTGCAGATACCTATGCTTTTTATCCTGTTTCTCAAAATAATCTAAAAATTTAGTTCCAAATACTTTTTTAAAACTACTTCGTAACTCCTGCATGTATTTCCTCTTTCTTAACTTCTGAATCAACCTATCATCGTGTCAAATGAAAATATAGTCTTTTGACATTTTTCTATGAGATACTCTTGTTAAACTATACTAAAATTATACCACGAAACCACAAAAATCCCCCTTAGAAATCCGCTTCTAAGGGGTTGTCTTTATCCTGCTGCTTGGGCTGGTTCTGCTGGTTTGGTCTTTTTATCTTTCTTGCTACTAGTGATGAGACGGCGTTTGCTATCTCGGATGCCATTAAGTTCCTTGAGGAGTTGAGTCAGGTGTTCCTTTTCAGGATAGGCTTCTGCACTGGCTGCGGTATAGCGCATAAAGAGGTCGTAGCTGGTTGAAAGTTCGATACGGAGTTGTCTGGTCTTGCCAACTTCCTTGGCAGACTTAGAAGCACGCGCCTTACTTTCCACTTGGTCATATTCCTCTTGAGCATTGACCACCGCCGTCAGCATAGGGGTCAGTCCTAGACTGGTAACTGCCTCATGATAGGGTGTTTCACTAAGCGTTTTGAGCAGGCTCTTGATTTCTGCCGTCTCTACATCATTGCTGTGCTTAGTGATGTCCTTGTACTTGGCAAAGACTGGTTTCAGAGTTTCATGAGCTTCTTTGAGCTTAACATCCTTAATCTTAGCAAATCCTCTATGAAGGGTAAAGAGACCGACCAAGGCACTATCACGATTGCGATCAACTTCTGTCAGATTACTAGACTCTTTCGTTTCCACCACTGCAAGTTGAGCTTGAAAATCATCCAGCTTAGTTTTGAAGGGTTCCAAATGTTTGGCATACATAGCTTCATCCTTGTTTGCCTTAGAGAAAGTGAGCAAAATTTGATGAGTATCCATCATCAGGCTTTCAAACTCACGGTTGGTAAAGTTGCTGTAACTAAGAGGGCGAATAGCGTATGTTTTTGTCATGATGATATCCTTTCTAT
This sequence comes from Streptococcus bouchesdurhonensis, assembly GCF_948472335.1. Next base: position 364,015 of record NZ_CAOKTW010000003.1, read on the forward strand.
TTAACGAATCATTTATTATCTTCTCTATCAAACCAAGACTGGATTAGTTCTGGAAGATAGACCTGTTTTTGATCTGTTTTTACAATGCTTCCTTGTCTAGGAGGTTGAACCAAAGGTCTATCCTTAAATACAAAGACTTGAAACAATGCACAGACCAAAAATAGAAGCCCCCATAAAGGAAGTGTCGATAGCATACTCTCCTCATCATCTTTAACTTTCTTCATCAATTTTTCTCCTTTAAGTTGATACATTCATTCTAACAGTTTCCAAAACATTTTAACCCCCATCCGCTCAACTGTCATTATTTCCATTCAAAATGTACTTTTCAGGACAAATCAGACAGTTCCAAATTAAAAAATCTCTATCTGACTAGACAAACATTCCGTCTGTTAGATAGAGACTCTTACTATTTTTGGAGTTTAACTTTTCTAGCTTTAGAATACATATAAACTTTAGGGAAGACGACTATTCGAAAGTTCGAAGACCTCAAAACTTTCGTAGATAAGCTATTCGAAACGAAGAATACTTTTAAATTTATGGAATAACAATTGTTCTAAACATAGAATACATTTAAACTTTAGGATAGAGACCTATTCTAAGTCTAGAAGGACTATCTCCCAACCCTCAACGGCTCAATGACTTCCTCTACTAGCTGGGTATAGGCTTCCTTGATTTGTTTTTTATAGAGGAGAGGATTGAGGGCATCTGCCACCTCTAGCTTATAGTCCTGATAGCGCTGGCTCTTAGTCAGTTGGCTTTCTCCTAGTTGTTTTTTAGCTCCCTTACGGTAATGTTCGGCATAGTAACGGAGTTCATCCTCGCCGACATACCAGCGCTTGCTAAAGACTTGGATATGTTGCTGGATGACAGCCTCTATCATCTGATCCAAGATATTGGCAATGGACTGACCACGATAGCTTTCTGGATGTTCTTGAACTTCTCTCCACAGTTCAGTGATAATCTGAGCAAGATTGGGATTGGTCTTCTCAAGACTCTGAATATAGTTATCCACGGCTTCCTTATCTTGAGAGCTTAGGTGCTTTTCTTGACTTTGACCTTGTTCAATCAGGCTTTGGATCAAGGTTAGGATATAGGCATAGTTGATTTCGTCCACTTGGATAGACTCCAGTTCATAGTGGATATCAAGTGGCTCTCCATCGTCATCATCCTCTACTCGACTTTTTAATTCTGCAAGGACATTTCGATAAAGGCCCAGATACCTTTCCAACTTCTCTCCATCAAGTCCCGTCTGACTGTAAACTTCTTCCTCATCATACTCTTTATACACTCGGATAGAGGCTAGGTACTTATCAAGAGCTTGATAGGTTTTAGCTAGTTTCCTCAACTCAGGCGTAGAGACTTGCTCGAAATCTAGACCATTCACATAGTCATCAGTAGCAAGATTTTTGAAATCACTGCAACTCCGTAAAAAGTTCCTCTTTTCCTCTTCCCAGCTTGGAGCTAGAACCTCGTTTTCACCACCATTTGAGTAGAGCTTGAGGGCATTATCTACTGCTTCCTTAAAGGCTAGAGGCTTTTGGAAGGTGATGATATGACCGTAGGTCTTACTGCTGTCAAAAATACGGTTGGTTCGGCTAAAAGCCTGAATCAAGTCCTGCGGTTGCATGGGCTTGCGGTCGATAAAGAGAGTTGACAGACAAGGGGCATCAAACCCCGTTAGGAGACGATTGACTACGATGACTAAGTCCAACTGCTCATTGCGATAGAGGTATTTGTCCTGCTTTCGAGCTAGGCGGTTATTGACATCCGTATTAAAGCCACGCAGATCCGCCATGGTAAAATGGGTATCAAACTCTTGGTTATAGTCTTCTAAAACCTGCTTCATGTGGTCTTGATTGGCTCTTGAGTCTTCTTCATTTTCTGTGACCGAGTAAGTGATAGTCGCCTTTGGAAAGTCAGGAAGGACCTGCTTGACCCTCTCCGATACCTTGACTCTCGTCTCCCCAGCCTTGACTCGTTTGAGGAGATCATAGCAGGCTTGAGCTTGAGGGATTGACTTGACGGTCAGGATAGCATTATAGGTCTTACCCACTCCTTTTTGGAAGCCTAGCTGTTGACGAGATTTATTGATAATGGCATCCAAGACTTCCAGCATATGCTCCTCATCCTCGTAGACAGTATCTGGTATGTCATTTTCAGATTTATCCGTGATGAGGGTATTGCGATAATCTACCTTAAAGCCTAAAACTGCTCCATCATGGATGGCTTCCTTGACTGTATACTCATGGAGACGGTCTCCGTACTGTTGCTGGGTGGTTTGAGCTAGATCGCCGACTTGCTGGCGTTTATTTTCCTTAAAGATAGGTGTGCCTGTAAAGCCATACCAGAGAGACTGTGGGAAAAAGGTCTGAATGTCTTTTTGTGTTTGAGGTGTTACGGCACGGTGGCATTCATCCACGACAAAGGCCACTCGAAGGCCCCTGATTTTGTCCGCATCACGCTGGTAAAGTCCTTGCTCAAACTTACGCATCATGGTGGTGATTTTCTGGATAGTAGTTACCACCACACGCTTATCGTTACTTCCTAGTCGCTTGACCAAATCATGAGTATTATCCGTCTCATCGATATCAATGACATCATTGGTCGCATAGGAGAGAAATGACGAAGTGGTCTGTTGATCCAAGTCCCTTCGGTCAACGACAAAAATCGTCTTTTGGATGGAAGGAATATGGAGGAGATTCCGAGCTACCTTATAAGAAGTCAGGGTCTTACCTGAACCTGTCGTGTGCCAGACATATCCTGATGCTTGCTGGCGAGAGGCTTCTTGCACTGCTTCGATTGCATGGATCTGGTAGGGACGCAGGAGGATAAGAGCCTTCTTGCTATCATCAAGGACAGAATACTGCATAACCATCTGGTGGGCACGAGGGATGGAAAGGACTTCGTGGGCAAAACTGGTCAAGCTCGTTATGGGTTGGTTGTCTTTATCCACCCACTTAGTTAGAAATTGCTTGTTGAGTTTATTTTCCCTAGCCGCAGCGATATAGCGTGTGTCTACTTTATTGGTCACAACAAACATCTGTAAGCTAGAGTAGATGCCACGGAACTTTCCTTCTCTATCATACTTCTTAATTTGATGAAAGGCATCTAGAAAAGCAACCCGGGGACTTTTAAGCTCGATCTGAATCATTGGAAGGCCATTGATCAAGAGGGTCACATCTAGCCTACGGTCTTGATCCTGAGGATTTATCTTATCTCTCTCGACTTGGTTGACAACCTCATAACTAGACTTACCAGCTGCGATATTATCTCGCCAAATGACAGATAAACGGATAGTCCCCAAACTAGCATCTTCTCTCTGAACCTCAACCTTGGCAATGCCATTTTCGCCGACCAACCACTTGGCCGCATCATAGTAGCTAATAAAGTTCAGTTGATTCTTTATCTGGCGTTTTTCCTGTTCTGTCAGGGGATGATCTGCCAATAGAGCCACATTGTTCTGGGCTAGCTTTTCAAAAAAATTTTCCCATAATTGCTCTTCTGTTTTGAGATCTTCTCTGTATGTCCATTGACTTTCCCCAGTTACCAGTTGGCTGATCAGTTGTTTTTCTATCTCCAATTCTGGTTTTACCTGTATCATACTCTCTCCTTTGCTACATGTCTGCTCCCTTTATTATAGCATGTTTAGCCTCAAAATCCATCACTCTTCCTATAGCAAAAACACTCATTCCCCCTTTCTCCTCCAAAATATGGTATAGTAGAGTTATACTATCTATGAGGAGTTTACATGTCACAGGATAAACAAATGAAAGCTGTTTCTCCCCTTTTACAGCAAGTTATCAACATCTCATCGATTATCGGTGGGGTTGGGAGTTTGATTTTCTGTATTTGGGCTTATCAGGCTGGAATTTTACAGTCTAAGGAAACCCTCTCTGCCTTTATCCAGCAGGCAGGGATCTGGGGGCCACCTCTCTTTATCTTTTTACAGATTTTACAGACTGTCGTTCCTATCATTCCTGGGGCCTTGACCTCGGTGGCTGGGGTCTTTATCTACGGACACATCATCGGGACTATCTACAACTATATCGGCATTGTCATTGGCTGTGCCATTATCTTTTATCTGGTGCGCCTCTATGGGGCCGCCTTTGTCCAGTCTGTCGTCAGCAAGCGTACCTATGACAAGTATATCGGTTGGTTGGATAAGGGCAATCGTTTTGACCGTTTCTTTATCTTTATGATGATTTGGCCCATTAGTCCAGCTGACTTTCTCTGTATGCTGGCTGCCCTGACCAAGATGAGTTTCAAGCGCTATATGACCATCATCATTCTGACCAAGCCCTTTACTCTCGTGGTTTATACCTACGGTCTGACCTATATTATTGACTTTTTCTGGCAAATGCTTTGACACGTAAAAAATCCGTTTGGTTTCCCAAGCGGATTTTGTGCTTTATTTTGAAACTTCTTTTGCAAGGACAAAGTTCCCAAGTGTGGCAGAACCATTTCCTGCGACTGCGGGCGTTACAATGTAATCACGCACATCTGGTACTGGTAGGTAGCCGTTGAGAAGAGATGTAAATTTCTCACGGACACGATCCAGCATGTGTTGTTGTGCCATGACCCCTCCACCAAAGACAATCACGTCTGGGCGGAAAGTCACTGTCGCATTAACCGCAGCTTGAGCGATATAGTAGGCTTGAACATCCCAAACAGGGTTGTTGAGTTCAATATTTTCCCCACGAACACCTGTACGAGCTTCCAAACTTGGACCAGCTGCATAGCCTTCCAGACATCCCTTATGGAAAGGACAAACACCCTTAAACTCTTTTTCAATATCCATTGGGTGTCTAGCAACATAATAATGACCCATCTCAGGGTGACCCACACCACCGATAAACTCTCCACGTTGGATAACACCAGCACCGATACCTGTACCGATTGTGTAGTAAACCAAGTTTTCGATACGACCACCAGCATTGTTACGGGCAACCACTTCACCATAAGCAGAGCTGTTTACGTCTGTTGTGAAGTACATTGGCACGTTGAGGGCGCGACGAAGGGCACCAAGCAAGTCCACATTTGCCCAGTTTGGTTTTGGAGTCGTTGTGATAAAACCATAAGTTTTTGAGTTTTTGTCAATATCAATGGGACCAAATGAACCAACTGCAAGACCAGCAAGGTTATCGAATTTTGAGAAGAACTCAATGGTTTTATCGATTGTTTCGATTGGAGTTGTTGTTGGAAATTGTGTTTTTTCTACAACGTTAAAGTTTTCATCACCGACAGCACAGACAAACTTTGTACCGCCCGCTTCCAAGCTTCCATATAATTTTGTCATGATAAACCTCTTGTTTTTATTTTCTTTATTATAGCATATTTTAAAAATCTAAGTTTCTCAATTTTTTAGATTTTCCTCTGTAAATCTTACCATTCAAGCAAAAACGAACAAACATGTCATTTGTTCGTTTTCACATTAGAGAGGATTGATTAGATTTTCACTTCGATCACAGCATCCCCCTTCGCAACTGAACCTGTTGCGACTGGAGCTACTGAAGCGTAGTCAGCTGTATTTGTAACGATAACCATTGTTGTATCATCAAGTCCAGCTGCAGCGATTTTGTTTGAGTCAAATGTTCCAAGAACATCGCCAGCTTTCACCTTGTCACCTTGAGCAACTTTTGCTTCAAAACCTTCACCATTCATAGATACAGTGTCAATACCAACGTGGATCAAAACTTCAGCACCATCAGTTGTTTTCAAACCAAAAGCGTGTCCTGTTGGAAAGGCAATTGAAACTTCAGCATCAGCTGGTGCATATACCACACCTTGGCTAGGTTTCACAGCGATACCTTGTCCCATAGCTCCACTTGAGAATACTGGGTCATTAACATCAGCAAGAGCAACAACGTCACCAACGATAGGAGTTACAAGTGTTTCATTTTGAAGAGTTGCTGGAATGTTACCAGTTGTTTCTTCTTGGACCAAACGTTCTGTCTCTACTTCAGTAGCAACTTCTTTTTCATCCTCATAACCAAACATATAAGTAAGAGCGAAACCAAGAACGAATGATACAGCTACCATAAGAAGGTATTGTGCAAGTTGTCCGTTACCGATGTAAAGCATTGTACCAGGGATGACGGTGATACCATTACCAGTACCTGCAAGTCCAAGGATAGAAGCCAATCCACCACCGATTGCACCAGCAATCAATGAAAGGAAGAATGGTTTACGGAAACGCAAGTTAACCCCGAAAATAGCAGGCTCTGTAATACCTAGGAAGGCAGAAAGAGCAGCTGGGAAAGCAAGTGTTTTTAGTTTTGGATTTTTAGTTTTAACACCAACCGCAACAGTCGCAGCACCTTGAGCTGTCATAGCAGCTGTGATGATCGCGTTGAATGGGTTAGCATGGTCAGCAGCAAGCAATTGAACTTCAAGCAAGTTGAAAATGTGGTGCACACCTGACACGACAATCAATTGGTGAACCCCACCGATCAAGAAACCACCAAGACCAAATGGCAAGCTGAGGATCGCTTTTGTAGCGATAAGGATGTAGTTTTCAACGACGTGGAAGACCGGTCCAATGACAAAGAGTCCAAGGATAGACATGACCAAAAGTGTAACAAATGGCGTTACCAAGAGGTCAATGACATCTGGAACAACCTTGCGGACAGCTTTTTCAAATTTAGCTCCGACAACCCCGATGATGAAGGCTGGAAGAACAGAACCTTGCAAACCAACAACAGGGATGAAACCAAAGAAGTTCATAGCTGTTACTTCACCACCTGAAGCGACTGCCCAAGCGTTTGGAAGCGAGTCAGAAACAAGCATCATACCAAGAACGATACCAACGGCTGGATTTCCACCGAATACACGGAAGGTTGACCACACAACCAAACCTGGCAAGATGATAAAGGCTGTATCTGTCAAGATTTGCGTGTAAGTTGTCACGTCAGCTGGAAGTGTCATTCCAAGAGCAGTCAATAGACCACGTACACCCATGAAAAGACCTGTTGCTACGATAACTGGGATGATTGGAACAAAAACGTCACCGAAAGTACGGATAGCACGTTGGAACCAGTTCCCTTGTTTGGCAGCTTCTGCTTTCATATCATCTTTAGATGATGTTGGCAAACCAAGTGCAACAACTTCATCGTACATTTTGTTAACTGTACCTGTACCAAAGATGATTTGGTATTGACCTGAGTTAAAGAAAGCACCTTGAACTTTTTCCAAGTTCTCAATCACTTCTTTATTGATTTTTCCTTCATCTTTGACCATGACACGAAGACGAGTCGCACAGTGGGCAACACTGTTGACATTTTCACGTCCGCCCAAGGCATCGATGACTTTTTTTGCAATTTCCTGATTGTTCATTTGCAAAAATCTCCTTATATAAAATTTTGTTCTTGTTTGAAAGCGATTTTATCCGCCCTACGACTATTATTTTATCATGTTTTAGAAATATGTCAAGCGTTTTGCAGAAAAAATATTCTATCCACTTAGTAAGCATGCTTTAGATTGATTGATTTTGACTGTTTTATCAGGTATTCCTTGAAAAAATAAGTTTAAAATCTTATTTAAAAGGGTTTTGTTTCATTCTCTTTCATATTTTCGTGAAAATTTGATTGATTTCCTGCATTTATTTTGTGACAAACGTTTGACAGTTTTTTCTTTTTTTTAACATAAAAGGCTTGCTTTTTTTTCCGAAAACGGTTACTATTAAAAGTGATAAGATTTTTGGAGGAATGAATGAATGAAATGGACAACTGAGCGTCGTTACAGACTTTATCAAGATTGGACGCAAGAAGAAATTCAACATATAAAAGAAAATATGGCACAATCTCCATGGCATACTCATTACCATGTTGAGCCAAAAACAGGACTCCTAAACGACCCAAATGGCTTTTCTTACTTTGATGGAAAGTGGATTGTTTTTTATCAGAACTTTCCTTTTGGTGCAGCCCATGGTTTGAAATCTTGGGTTCAATTGGAAAGTGAGGACTTGGTTCATTTCACAGAAACTGGAGTCAAAGTTTTGCCTGACACTCCATTAGATAGCCACGGTGCCTACTCTGGTTCTGCCATGCAGTTTGGCGATAACTTATTCCTATTTTATACAGGAAATGTCCGCGATGAAAATTGGATCCGTCACCCATACCAGATTGGGGCTTTGATGGATAAGGAAGGCAATATTACGAAGATTGACAAGATCTTAATTGACCAGCCGGCAGACTCTACAGACCACTTCCGCGATCCGCAAATTTTTAACTTCAAGGGCCAATACTATGCTATCGTCGGTGGACAGGACTTGGAGAAAAAAGGCTTCGTTCGTCTCTACAAAGCTATTGACAACGACTACACAAACTGGCAAGCTGTTGGCGACCTTGACTTTGCTAACGACCGCACTGCCTATATGATGGAATGCCCAAATCTGATCTTTGTAGGGGAGCAACCTGTCCTTCTTTACTGCCCACAAGGATTGGATAAGAAAGTTCTAGATTACGATAATATCTATCCAAATATGTATAAGATTGGGGCTTCCTTTGACCCTGAAAATGCCAAAATGGTAGATGTGTCTCAACTTCAAAACATGGACTATGGTTTCGAAGCCTATGCAACTCAAGCCTTCAACTCTCCTGATGGACGTGCTCTAGCTGTTAGCTGGCTTGGTTTGCCAGATGTTTCTTACCCTTCTGATCGTTTTGACCACCAAGGAACCTTCTCTTTGGTCAAAGAACTCACTATCAAAGACGGTAAACTCTACCAATACCCAGTCGCAGCTGTCAAGGACCTTCGTGCTTCTGAAGAAGCCTTCTCAAATCGTGCCCAAACCAATAACACTTACGAACTTGAACTCAACTTGGAAGCCAATAGCCAGAGCGAGATTGTCTTACTTGCTGATAAAGAAGGCAAGGGACTTTCAATCAACTTTGACCTTGTAAATGGTCAAGTGACAGTGGATCGTAGCCAAGCTGGTGAACAGTACGCTCAAGAATTTGGGACAACTCGTTCTTGCCCAATCGATAACCAGGCTACTACTGCTACAATCTTCATCGATAACTCTGTCTTTGAAATTTTCATCAATAAAGGAGAAAAAGTATTTTCTGGTCGTGTCTTCCCACATGCGGACCAAAATGGTATCCTGATCAAATCTGGAAACCCAACTGGAACTTACTATGAATTAGATTATGGTCGCAAAACTAACTGATGTCGCCAAACTTGCAGGCGTCAGCCCTACTACCGTTTCTCGGGTTATCAATAAAAAAGGCTATTTATCAGAGAAAACTATTCAAAAGGTCAATGAAGCCATGCGGGAATTGGGCTATAAACCCAACAACCTAGCTCGTAGTCTGCAAGGAAAATCGGCTAAATTAATCGGCTTGATTTTCCCAAATATTTCCAACGTTTTCTACGCAGAATTGATTGATAAGCTGGAACACCAACTCTTCAAAAATGGTTATAAGACCATCATCTGCAACAGTGAGCACGATTCTGAAAAGGAACGCGAATACATCGAAATGTTGGAAGCTAATCAGGTAGACGGCATCATTTCTGGTAGTCACAACTTGGGAATCGAAGACTACAATCGTGTGACAGCACCGATTATTTCCTTTGACCGAAATCTGTCTCCAGACATTCCAGTCGTTTCCTCTGACAATTATGCTGGTGGGGTTCTCGCAGCCCAGACCTTAGTCAAGACAGGTGCCCAGTCTATCATCATGATTACAGGGAATGACAATTCTAATTCGCCAACCGGACTACGCCACGCTGGCTTTGCATCTATTCTCCCCAAAGCACCTATTATCAATGTTTCCAGTGACTTTTCTCCAGTCAGAAAAGAAATGGAAATCAAGAATATCTTGACCCATCAAAAACCAGATGCCATCTTTGCTTCGGATGATTTGACCGCTATTCTAGTCATTAAAATTGCCCAAGAACTGGGTATTTCTGTTCCTGAAGAGCTCAAGGTCATCGGCTATGATGGTACCTACTTTATCGAGAATTACTATCCTCATTTGACGACTGTGAAGCAACCTATGCAAGAGATTGCCCAACTCACTGTTGACCTACTCTTACAAAAAATCGAAGGTAAGGAAGTCGCGACAACTGGTTACTTCTTACCAGTCACCCTATTACCAGGAAAAAGTATTTAATACTCTTCAAAAATCTCTTCAAACCACGTCAGCGTCGCCTTACCGTAGATATATGTAACTGACTTCGTCAGTCTTATCTACAACCTCAAAGCAGTGCTTTGAGCAGCTTGCGGCTAGCTTCCTAGTTTGCTCTTTGATTTTCATTGAGTATAAGCACAAGAAAACTCAGACTGCCTTCGTCTGAGTTTTTTATAATCTTAAATTTTCGAGATAGCGCTGGGCTGTCTCAAGGTTAAAGGTTTTATCTGCGATAAGTTGCTCGACTAGGGGAGCAACTTCAGATTCACTGGCACCTGCTAGGAGAGCCAAGGATTTGGCCTGCAATTTCATGTGCCCTTGCTGAATCCCTGTGCTCACCAAGGCTTTGAGAGCCGCAAAGTTTTGGGCAAGACCGATAGACACGATAAGCTGGGCTAATTCTTTAGCAGAAGGATTTCCCAGTAGTTCATGACTGAGGGCTACACGAGGGTTGAGACCGATAGAGCCACCCTTTGTCGCTACAGGCATAGGCAGGGTCATCTCACCGACCAATTCTTCTCTCTCAACGTCCAGCGTCCATTGACTAAGACCTTGGTAGCGCCCGTCTCGACTGGCAAAAGCATGAGCTCCTGCCTCAATAGCACGCCAGTCATTACCAGTGGCAATCAAAATGGCATCAATACCATTAAAAATCCCTTTATTGTGGGTAGCTGCTCGATAAGGATCAGCCTGCGCCAATTGGCTAGCCAACGCCATTTTCTCCGCAATCTCTCGTCCTTGATCCTTTTGGCGGCTCAAGTAGCGAAAGGCGATGCGACAGCTTGCAGTCACCAGAGAATCGGTCGCGTAATTAGACAGAATTCCCATGAGACTCTGTCCCTGGCTGAGTTCTTCTAAGACTGGTTTCAAGGCTTCTAGCATGGTGTTGAGCATATTAGCACCCATAGCTTCTTGGGTATCGACATGGAGATAAACAACGAGAAAGTCTGTTTCGCCTTCAATCTGTTCTATATGTAGATCACGCGCCCCGCCCCCGCGTTTAACAATGGAAGGATAGGCTTGATTGGCAAGTTCCAAGAGTTCTACTTTCTTGCCGTCAATCTTTTCTTGCGCTAAATCTGGATCAGCAACTTGATAAAGGGCTACCTGCCCAATCATCTGGCGCTGATGAACCTGAGCAGTAAAGCCACCTGCTCGCTTGATGATTTTACTTGCATAGCTGGCCGCAGCAACCACGGACGGTTCTTCTGTCACATAGGGAACTGTGTATTCCTGACCGTTAACGAGAACCTCTGGGACCAGCGAATAAGGCAGAGAAAAAGTTCCCACTACATTCTCACTCAGCTGGTCTGCCACAGTCACACTAATCTGTTCATCCTGCTCCAAACTCTCTTGTCTCTCAGGACTAAGGAGCGCCTGAGCTTTTAACAGCTCGAGGCGCTCTTGGTATGATTTTTTAGAAAATCCATTCCAACTTATCTTCATTATTTTTCAACCTTGCTATAACGGCGTTGGTGGTCAACAATTTCAACCAAGGCAAAATCTTGATTTTCATAGCCAGCAAACTGGGCAGAATTTGTTTCATCCAAGTCTACTTCTTCAAAGAAGACTTTTTCATAGTCAGCAACAGACAGGGCAGTTCGTTGGTTGAGCTTATTCAAGCGGCCTTTATCCAGATAAGCTTCATATCCTTCAACCAATTCACCACTGAAGAACTCAGCCACAGCACCACTTCCGTAACTATAAAGGGCAATTTTATCCCCAGCCTTCAAGCTATCTGTATTTTCCAAGAGAGACAAAAGTCCAAGGAAAAGCGAACCTGTATAGATATTCCCCACCTTTTGACTGTAGAGAATAGACTGGTCAAAATGGTTTTGCAAGAGGTCTTTTTTCTCTTGAGGCAGGCTCTTATCCATGATTTTTTTCAAGCCTTTTAGCGCTAATTTAGGGTAAGGCAAGTGGAAACAAACAGCCGCAAAATCATCTAAAGTAAGCTGGTAGCGTTTTTGGTATTCAAGCCAAGTCGTTTTCAAACTATCTAGATATTGTTGGGTAGAATAGACACCATTTACATAAGGAGTTGTTGAGTAATTTGGACGCCAGAAATCCATGATATCACGGGTCTGAGCCACATTGTCATTATTAAAGGCCATAATGCGTGGATTTTGTGTAATCAACATGGCCACACTTCCAGCACCCTGAGTGGGTTCTCCTGGAGTTTCAATACCGTATTTGGCAATATCACTGGCAATGACCAAGACCTTGGACTCTGGAGAATTTTCCACATGCAATTTGGCATAATGAAGGGCCGCTGTCGCTCCATAGCAGGCTTCTTTAATCTCGAAACTACGAGCAAAGGGCTGGATGCCCAGCAAACCATGCACAAAGACGGCCGCAGCTTTACTTTGGTCAATTCCTGACTCGGTAGCCACAATGACCATGTCAATTTCTGCTCTTTCTTGCTCAGTTAAAATAGAGTCACTAGCACTGGCCGCCAAAGTCACGATGTCCTCAGTTAAGGGCGCAATACTCAATTCCTTGAGTAAGAGTCCTTTGCTTAATTTTTCAGGGTCAATTCCCCTCGCTTCTGCTAAGTCTTGTAATTTCAAGACATATTGACTGGTCGCAAAACCAATCTTATCAATACCGATTGTCATATTTACCTCTGTTTTATCATTCGTTGTAAAAAATCGTTCTATACTATTTTATCACAAATGGCAGTAAAAGAGAGAAAAAAGACTTGATTCACCAAATCAAGTCGCTTATTCGTCACAGTTTTAAATAATGATTAGTTGCTATAGAGTTCACCAACATAAGTAGCTTTATAAGCCCCATTCTCAGTTATCAGTTCCTGGAGGATTAAATTTCCTGAGTAAGTCCTTCCCATCTCATCTACAAATTCTTGATAAAACTGACTAGTCGGAATTTCTCTGATATTCTTATCAAATGTCTTGTCAAGTGTTTTACTAACCTTCTCAGCAATCAACTGATTCTCTTGCAATCCACTTTGAAACTCTGAGCTCGAACTAGAAACCATGACTGGGATAAACAATAAAGTCAGTAGACTTACAAACAATAAGGAAAATAGTAATTTTTTCATGATTTTTCCTCCTTTCTATATATAGAATACTACATAGAGAAAGCGTTGTCAATGCATTTGTCTCATTTTTCAGAAAATTCTTTTATTTCTGTAAATTCTCCAATGCTCAATGTGTTTTTATATAATGATACAGTCTGAGAATCACTGTTCCACTAGCCATTCCAATGGAAATCACCAAAGCCAACATAACAACCAAGGTTGCACTAGCAATGGCATGACTGTAATCTCCCGTCACAAAAAAGGCAGTTGTCCGATAGGAGAGATAACCCGGAACCAGAGGTGCTAAGATGGCCAAGATAAAGACCACAGCAGGTGTCTTATAAAGAATACTTAAAATCTGGCTGACGCAAGAACCGATAATGGCTGCAATAAAAGTAGCCACAATAACATTGGTCGGTTCCTTGAGCAAAAGATAAATTAGCCAGACAGCCATGCCCAAAATTCCTCCTGGTAAGAGCATAGAACGTTGAACATTGAGTACGATTAAAAAAGTGATGATAGCAAGAAGACTTGCTACTGCTTGTAATAAAAAGGTTGTTAGTGTCATATTAATTCATCAATACCAAGGCGACAGAAGTTCCCGCCCCTAAAGCAAGGGTAATGAGCAGGGATTCAAACATCTTACTCATACCAGAGTTTATGTGGTTGGTCATAATATCACGAACCGCATTGGTCAAGGCAATCCCTGGTACAAACGGCATGACCGCACCAGCTATAATCAAATCTGCCGTTGAAGGAAAACCTGTGTAGCGAGCCCAAAACTGGGCAATCATCCCAAAGACAAAGGCTCCAGCAAAGGCCGTTACAAAGGGAATTCGGATAAACTTCTCCACATAGAGGGAAAAGGCAAAACCAAATAAGGTAGCCACTCCTGCCCCAAGTGCGTCGTAGATATTTCCACTAAACATAATCGAAAAGAAAGGGGCGCTAAAGGTCGCAGCCAGAGTTACCTGCAACTTAGTATAAGGAAGGGGCTGGTCTTGCAAAGCCGTCAATTGCTTGAAGGCTGTCTCTAAATCAAGATTTCCTCCTACCAACTGACGAGAAATCTGGTTCACATCACAGACTTTTTCAATATTATAAGAAGAGGAAGTCACGCGTTTCATTCGCGAAATATTGGTATTTTCAATGGAGAAAAAGATAGCAGCAGGCATGGCAAGAACATTGCAATCCACAATCCCCTGCGAATGCGCAATACGGATCATGGTATCTTCTACACGATGAATCTCTGAGCCACTTTTGAGAAGAATGGTTCCAGCTAACATAATCACATCGATGACGGCATTTAATTCTCTTGATTCTTCCATGCGTTCCTCCTTTTATCAACTTCCTCTATTCTATCACAAATCCGGACTCAAAAAAAATCTTTGCCATGAAATCATGACAAAGATTCGTTTAATCACGAGAATTTTCGTGGTTGCCTTCACTACTTGATTGAGTAGTAGCAGGTGCATTCCCTCGTTGATTTCCTTGTTGGTTCCCCTGACTTGGTGTCGTAGTAGAACCTTGGTTTCCACGTTGGGCTGGTGCTGATGATGACGTTGACGGTGGTGTTTTTGGTTTGTAGATTGAAATCTTGACACGCGTCTTAGTCAAATCAACCTTTTCGCCTGCTTTTGGACTTTGCTCTACAACAGTCCCCTCAGCAGTTCCATCAGGAGCTGTCGACACTTCTACAACTTCAATATTGGCTTCTTTAATCCCAACAATTTGAACGAGATTATTTTTAGTAAATTCAAGACTAGATCCTATATAACTTGGCATAGCAACGCTGGTTACTTTCTTAGCAACGGTTAAGGTAATTGTTGAGGCCTTGCTCAAATCATAGGTTGTTCCGGCAGCTGGACTCTGTCTGAGAACGGTTCCTGCTTCACTCTCACTTGATTCTTCTTCCTCAATCTTGATGAGATTTTCAGGAACCTTCTTCTGCTTGAGTTCTGCGATAACATCTGTCGATTTACGGCCGATATAGTTACTCAATTGGAAAGATTGCTTGCCTGATGAGACAACCAAATTGATTTTCGAACCTTCTTTTCGAGTCTTTCCAGCTTCAGGATCTGTACGGATAATCCGCCCTTCTTCCACCTTTTCACTAGCCTCTGATTTCTCCTCGCCAATCTCAAAATTGGCTTTCTTGAGCGTTTCCTTGGCTTCCGCAACTGTCTGGCCTGCCACATCTGGAATGGCAATGGTTGCAGGAGTTCTAGATAGTATCCAAATCAGAGAGGCTGCCACCAATACAATGCTGGCCAACAAAATCATATAACGAACTCTAAATTTCCGTTTCTTAACAGTCTTGCTTGCGTAATTGTCTTCTGAAACCTGCTGACTAGGTTTCGCAGTCTGTGGCTTCGGACTCTGTGTTTGCACCTTAGGAATAGAAGTCAAGGTACTTTGCGGTACTTTAGGAAGAGTTTTAGTATCTGCCTTAGTTGCATCGTCAAAGACTAGCTTTGGTTCATTACGACGATTATAAGACAAACTACTCGACAAATCCACATACATTTCAGCGACTGATTTGTAACGATCTGTTAATTTCTTAGCAGTTGCCTTGATAACAACATTTTCTAATGCCTGAGGCACAGATGGATTTTCAGCTATAACCGACGGCAGAGGTTTCTGGAAATGCTGGAGGGCGATGGTTACCGCACTATCCCCATCGTAAGGAATATGACCTGTCAGCATCTCATAGAAAATAATCCCCATGGCATAGATATCACTCTGCACAGTTGCTTTAGAACCACGCGCCTGCTCTGGCGATAAATAATGAACGGAACCCAGCATTGAGTTGGTCTGAGTCAAACTCGTCTCTGCAAAGGCTACTGCAATCCCAAAGTCTGTAACCTTGGCAGTCCCATCTGGGGTCAAAAGGATATTTTGCGGTTTCAAATCCCTGTGAACAATTCCTCGAGTATGGGCTAAGCGCATAGCCAAGAGGATTTGTCCCATGATTCGAACCGCTTCTTCATTTGAAAGAGGGTGATGTTCCTTGATATAGCGTTTGAGGTCTAATCCAGCAACATATTCCATTGCAAGATACTGTTGTCCCTCTTCTTCACCGATATCTGTAATCCGAACGATATGAGGATGGTCCAGATCCGCCATGGCTCTCGCTTCCCGCTGGAAACGCGCCACAGCAATCGGGTCTGTCTGGTAGTTGGTTCTCAGGACCTTTACTGCCACTTCTTCCCCGTCTAGAATCAAATCTTTAGCCAAGTAAACATCTGCCATGCCTCCTCGACCAATCTGTTTGAGAATCCGATACCGCCCGGCAAAAATCTTGCCGATTTGGATCATTCTGTTTCCTCCTCATTAACAGCAATAAGGGCAACTGTGATGTTGTCTAAACCACCCGCATTGTTGGCAAAACGGATCAAGGTTGCTGCCTTATCTGCCAAAGAAATATCGCTGGTTACAATATCAGAAATCTCACTGCCTGAAATCATATTTGTCAAGCCATCACTATTGAGTAAGAGATAGTCTCCCGGCTCAAGGGTGATCATTCCAAAATCAGGCTGAATTTCGTCTTTTTGACCGATTGACTGGGTAATAATATTTTTCTGTGGATGGCTAGCAGCTTCTTCAGGTGTCAATTGACCTGCCTTAAGCAATTCATTGACCAAAGAATGGTCGCTCGTTAACTGGTGGTATTCTTCTCCACGAATCAAACCGATACGAGAATCCCCAATGTGGGCATAGATAGCCTGATTATCAATAATGGCTACAGCCTCAAGGGTTGTTCCCATTCCTTTATAGGCTTCATTTTGTCCCAATTGGTTAATCCTTTGATTTTCAATCTCAAGGTTGTTAGCAAACCATTCACGTACTTCATTAACTG
Source organism: Streptococcus bouchesdurhonensis (assembly GCF_948472335.1). Next base: position 381,044 of record NZ_CAOKTW010000003.1, read on the forward strand.
TATCGATTTGAGTATCTACCCAAGCTACACCTAGGTCTGTTACCGCCATTTCACTAGCGATATTCCCTGCGCGATGACCTCCCATACCATCAGCTAGGATAATCATAGTACGTCCAGCTCTATTGACATAGTGGTTGACATAGTCTTGGTTATTTGTTCGTTTCTGACCAACATCTGTTAATAATGAAATTTCCATGTGTTAGTTCCTTCCTAATCCGATATCTTACGAAATTGACTGATAAAAAATCCATCACTTCCATACAATTCAGGTGTAATGAGGATACAGCCGTCTTTCATGATATCCTTACATTCATGTTCTAGTGTAACCTGCTCAAATTCAGGATGACTTTCTAAAAATGCCTGTACGACTTGAAAGTTCTCCTCTGAGACAATAGTACAGGTACTATAAGTTATTATACCACCTTTGCGTAGTGTTTGACAAACACTACCTAATATTTCTAGCTGAATTTCCTGCAAGGACGCGAAATCTGCCGTTTCTTTATTGTATTTGATGTCTGGTTTTCGGCGCAGAAGACCGATTCCTGAACAGGGAGCATCTACCAAAATCTTATCAAATGAATCCTGACCAAAAAACTCATGCACCTTTCTGGCATCTAATTTTTGCATTTGAACCCGATCTGCAACTCCCAAACGTTGGGCATTTTCTTGTATTAAGTCCAACTTATGGTCGTACAAGTCCAGAGCAGTAACCTGACCTGTCGTTAGATAAGAGGCTATATGGGCTGTTTTCCCACCTGGAGCCGCACAGGCATCTAGAACCTGCTCACCACCTTGTAAATCAAGAGTGGGAGCAACCAGCTGACTAGACTCGTCTTGGATAGTAATAGCCCCCTCTGAAAATAGGTCATGGCCTGCAAAATGCCCCTGCTCCTTGACGAGACCAAAAACAGACAAAGGTGAATCACTGGCCTCCAACAAGACTTGGATTTCTTCTTTTCGTCCTAGGTCCGTTACACGAATACTAGCCTTGTTGCGCACCAAAAGGCTTTCAAAGATAGCTTGAGCTCGCTCTTCTCCGTATTCTTCCTTGAGCTTGGCAACTAGCCAAACTGGAAGAGAATAGGCAATAGAATCACGCTTGTTTTTTCGCTTGATGCTAGCAATATCTGGCCAGCCTTCACGCAAGATACGGCGAAGGACAGCGTTGACCAATTTTTCACTGCCTTTTTTACGGACTTTGGCCAATTCTACTGCTTCATTGACCACAGCATGGTCTGGAATCTTGTCCAAATAGCGGAGCTGGTAAGCACTCATGAGAAGAAGGACATAAAGCCAACTATCTAACTGGTCTCTGTCTTCGATAAAGTGGGATAGGTACCATTCCAGAGTCAGTTTACGGGCTACCGTTCCATAGACCAGCTCGGTCACCAAGCCCTTGTCTGCTGCCGAAAGTTGACTTCCCTTGAAATGCTTATTTAAGGCGATGTTTGAGTATGCTTGATTGATAAAAACATCCTCTAATGCTGCTAGAGCTAAACTTCTAGCCGTTTCTACTTTAGTCACCAAATCGTTCTCCTACAGTCAATGTCCGTCCAAGTCCGTTGAGGAAGGAAGCAATGTCCATCTTAGGTTTACCAGCTGGCTGCACTTGTTTGAGGGATAGAGCCCCTTCTGCCGTTGCGACAATCAATTCTTTCTTACCAATAGAGAGGATCTCACCTGGATTTCCCTTACCTTCCACTAGTAGTGCTTCATAAATCTTAAAGCGGTCGCCCTTAAGGAAAGTATGGGCAACAGGCCACGGATTCATTCCACGGATTTGGTTAAAGAGTTGACGATTGCTTTTAGTCCAATCTAACTTTTCTTCCTCTGGCTTGATATTGGGCGAGAAAGTAACTTGACTTGGATCCTGCGGTTCAGGTTTGATTTCCCCAGCAATGTAGGCAGACAAAGTGTCTAAAAGCAAATCGCGACCAACTAGCGCCAATTTCTCAAACAAGGTGCCGACATTGTCCTCATCCGTAATCGGAATACTACGACGAGAAATCATATCTCCTGCATCCATTTCCTTAACCATCTCCATAATGGTCACACCAGCTTCCTCATCCCCTTGAATCAAGGCATAATGGATAGGCGCACCACCACGGTGTTTAGGAAGAAGAGAGGCATGAACGTTGACCGCAAAGTCCATGCTATCAAGGAGTTTACTTGGGAGAAACTGCCCAAAAGCAGCAGTCACAATTCCATCCGCTCCCAAATTCATAATCGCTTCCATCTCTGGACTTCCAGATAATTTTTCAGGTTGGTAGATAGGAAGACCTGCTTCCTTGGCAGCCTGCTTGACTGGTGTTTCTTGGATAACTTTTTTACGACCAACAGCACGGTCTGGCTGGGTTACAACGGCTAGAATTTCGTAACGGTCATCTGTCAAAAGTCCTTTTAAGACTGTTGCTGAAAAGTCGGGTGTCCCCATAAAGATTAGTTTTGTCATATCTTCTCCTTCTTATAAAAATTGCTGTGGCTCATGGTCAATGCTAAGACGGAGCTCACTATTTTCCCGTTCTTGAGTTAAAGCCAGAACCCGATTGAGGGTTGGCCCCAGCTCATCTTCTAAACGATATTTAATCAAAATCTGGTAATGATAGAGGTTGTGGGTACGAGCAATGGGCTTGGGCGTCGGCCCGAGAATCTTACTGGTCTCTGACAAACCTGACCGCAAAATATTCATGACTTCATAGGCACGTTTGACCACCTCTTCTTCTTTCTTGTGAGAAAGGGTAATGCCAATGGTGAAATAGTAAGGTGGATAGCCAAGTTGTCGTCTAATTCCCATTTCATAGGCATAAAAACCTTCGTAGTCCTGATCCTTGGCAAATCGAATAGCATAATGCTGCGGATTGTAAGACTGGATCAAAACCTGACCAGCTTTTTCAGCACGACCTGCTCGACCTGCCACCTGAGTCAAGAGCTGGAAGGTTCTCTCAGAAGAACGGAAATCAGGCAGATTCAAAGCTGTATCCGCATTAAGAACTCCGACTAGGGTTACATTGGGAAAATCCAATCCCTTGGCAATCATTTGAGTTCCCAGCAAGATATCTGCTTCTCCTCGTCCAAACTGATCAAGAAGAGCTTGGTGACTGCCTTTCTTGCGGGTCGTATCCACATCCATACGCAGAATGCGGGCTTGAGGAAAGAGTTCTGCTAGCTCATCATAAGCTTTTTGAGTCCCTGTTCCATAGTAACGAATACTGCGACTCTTACAGTTAGGACAGACCTGAGGAATGTCCTTAGAAAACCCACAATAATGGCAGTTCATGGTCTTGGTATCCATGTGCAAGGTCAAGGAAATGTCACAGTTGGGACAAGTATCCACGGTCCCACACTCCCGACACATGACAAAGCTAGAATAACCACGGCGATTGAGCATGAGAACCACCTGCTCTTTTTTAGCTAGACGGTCTTGAATGGCTTCTAGCAAGGGAGGCGTAAAGTTTGACGTCTCATTTTGTCCGATATAGTCTCGAAAATCAATCACTTGAACCTCAGGGATCCTAGCCAAAGGATTGGCGCGTTGGGTCAGACGTAAATGTTGATAGACGCCTTTTCCAGCCCGAGCACGGCTTTCCAGACTAGGAGTTGCTGAACCAAGTACCAGAACTGCTTGATTATACTGAGCCCGTAAAATGGCTACTTCTCTGGCATGGTAACGGGGATTGCTGTCCTGCTTATAAGTCGCTTCATGCTCTTCATCAATAATCATGACACCCAGATTTTTCAGTGGAGCAAAAATGGCAGATCTAGCACCCACAACAACTTGGGCATCTCCGCGTTCCACCTTGCGCCATTCATCATACTTTTCACCATTGGATAGGCCTGAATGAAGAATGGCCACCTTGTCCCCAAAACGTGCTATAAAACGCTCCGTCATCTGTGGAGTCAGGGAAATCTCAGGCACCAGCAAAATAGCTGTCTTGCCCTTGTCCAAGGCCCCTTGGATAATCTGCAAGTAAACCTCCGTCTTCCCACTTCCTGTAATCCCTTGAAGGAGGAAGGGAGGTTGATGGCTGCCAATCGCACTCACAACCGCATCACGCGCCTGCCTTTGCTCTGGATTCAACTCCAAAGGCCGACTTACCTCAATGCCTTCAAAATAAGCAGCCGAGCGTTGAACTTCCTTTTGGACTATGGTCACAGCACCTTGTTCCACAAAGAAGTTGACTTGCTCCCGCGAATAGGACTCTAACAAACTAGCCAAGGAAGCACTCTCTGGATGAGAAAGCAAATAGTCTCTCAGTTCTAACTTTTTCTTAGCACGTGCAGAAATATCGACAACTTCTAATTGAGCAAGATTGATCTCATACCAAGACTGGGTCTTGACCTTCTTTTGATCGACAGCCTGATATTCCAAACCAAGCAGACCTTTTCTAGTCAAACGCATCATTTCAGCTTGCTTAGCTAAATCCAGAGAAGAAAAAGCAAGCGAATCTTCTGAACCAAACAAGCGCACTCGGTCCTCCTGACTCAGACCTTCCAGAGGATAGAGAATCTTGTCATAGCTGGAATTTAGAAATCCCGGTAGCATCGCCTTGAGGATGGAAATTTTGTAGGAGAAGACAGATTTGCGGAGCTCCTCAGCCAGCCAGAGTTGTTCTTGCGTGAGAACAGGAGAAAAATCCAGCACCTCGGCAATATCTTTTAAATCTTGCTCCATCTCTTCTTCATCTGATTGGGACTCCAAACCAAGAACAATCCCTTGAATCAGGCGATTCCCCTTACCAAAGGGCACATGAACTCGCATCCCAACCTCCAGCATTCCCAGAAATTCCTCCGGAATCCTATAACTATAGGGCTGGTCTGTCTGCATCAAGGGTACATCTACGATAATCTTTGCTATAGCCATCTTCTCACCTCCTCCTTATCAGTACATTCTTGCAATAGAAAAAATAAGATTGAGTCCCCCCAACCTTAAATTTTTTCACCATCTTCTTTTTCTTTAGCGATTTGCTCTTTGATTTTCTTTTCTTCTTCTTCTTTGCGGCGTTTTTCTTCTTCGATACGGCGACGCACTGCTTCACGTTTTCCTTCTGGATCTGGGTGAATTGTTACGTTTCCTGATTCGATTTCTTCTAAAGCGCGAAGAGTTGATTTTTCAGACTTGAAACCTTGACATGCTGGCGCACCTGCTTCCAATTCATGGGCACGTTTTGCTTCCAAGATTACGAGTGAATATTTTGAAGGAACCTTGTCAAGCAAGGTATCAATAGAGGGTTTTAACATCATTTGCTTGTACCTATTTTCTAAATTTTATCGGGTAGTTGGAGATTTTGGTAACATCTCCTGATAGTGACCAATGACACGATCCACACGGAAGTGCTCTGCTTCGATAACACGTTTGACACGCTCAGCAGCTAGGGGCACCTGATCGTTGACAATCGCATAATCATACTCACGCATGAGGGCAATTTCTTCCTTGGCTTTTTCGATTCGTTGGGCAATCACTTCTGCACTGTCTGTTCCACGACCTACCAAACGATCTTGCAATTCATCCAAATCTGGTGGTGTCAGAAAGATAAAGACAGCATCTGGAACCTTTTTCTTGACCTGAAGAGCACCTTGAACTTCAATTTCAAGGAAAACATCGATTCCCTTGTCCAAGGTTTCATTGACATAGGTCAGAGGAGTTCCATAGTAGTTGCCGACATATTCTGCATATTCCAACATCTGTCCTTGACGAATCAGCTCTTCAAACTCTTCACGAGTACGGAAGAAATAGTCAACACCGTCCACTTCTCCGGGACGTTGTGCGCGTGTCGTCATCGATACAGAGTATTGAAATTGGTTTTCAGAACTCTCAAAAATCTCTCTTCTAACCGTTCCTTTTCCAACCCCTGAAGGACCTGAAAAAACGATTAGTAAGCCTCGGTCTGCCATTGTGTCTCCTTTTAGTCAGTCTGTGAAATAACATTTCTCTAGAATAATGGCAAAAGCCAAATTATCCTTTACAGTCTTTCTATCTAGTGTAACAAAAAAGCAGTAATTTTTCAACTGCTCTTTCTTATTTATTTAGCATAATCTACTGCACGCAACTCGCGAATCACGGTTACCTTGATATTTCCTGGGTAATCTAGATTGTTCTCAATTTTCTCACGAACTTTGTGAGCCAAGATTGTGACTTTGTCGTCCTTGATTTGTCCTGGATTGACCATGATACGGATTTCACGTCCTGCTTGAAGGGCAAAGCTAGTTTGTACTCCTTCAAAGCCGTTAGCAATTTCTTCCAAATCATGAAGACGCTTGATGTAGCTTTCAAGAGACTCACTACGAGCACCTGGACGGGCTGCGCTCAAGGCATCTGCTGCAGCGACGATCACTGCAATCACGCTCTCAGCTTCGACATCGCCGTGGTGACTAGCAATCGTATTGACCACAACTGGGTGTTCCTTGTACTTACGAGCCAATTCCATACCAATTTCAACGTGGCTACCCTCAACCTCGCGGTCAATGGCTTTCCCAATATCGTGAAGGAATCCAGCACGACGGGCAAGAGCCGCATTTTCACCAAGCTCGCTCGCCATAATACCAGCCAGCTTAGCAACTTCAATCGAATGGCGCAAAACATTTTGTCCATAAGAGGTACGGAACTGCAAACGTCCCATAATCTTCATCAAGTCTGGATGAAGGTTTGGTGCACCAATCTCATAGGCAGCAGCCTCACCGTATTCACGGATCTTATTATCAATCTCTTGACGGTTTTTCTCAACCAACTCTTCGATACGAGCTGGATGAATACGACCATCTTTGAGCAACATTTCCATAGTCATACGGGCAATCTCACGACGAATCGGGTCAAATCCTGACAAGGTCACCACTTCTGGTGTATCGTCGATAATCACATCGACCCCTGTCAAACTTTCAAAGGTACGAATGTTACGACCTTCACGACCAATAATGCGTCCCTTCATAGTATCGTCTGGCAGATGGACTGTTGAGTTTGTTGACTCCGCTACATATTCACCAGCGATACGTTGCATTGCTTGAACCAGAATGTCCTTGGCCATTTTGTCAGAACGTTCCTTGACCTCTTGCTCAGCTTCACGAATGCGACTGGCAATCTCCTTGGTCAAGTTCTCCTCTGTCTGAGACAAGATAATATCTCGTGCTTCTGCCTGAGACAGGGCACCAATACGTTCTAGTTCAGCTTCTTTTTGTCTTTCGACTTCCTCTAATTGCTCTTCACGCGCATCAAGGTTTTTCGCTCTATCAGAAATACTTTGTTCTTTTTGTTCAAGTGTTTGTTCTTTACTCGTCAAATTGTCGTCCTTACGGTCAAGGCTAGTAGCTCTCTCTGTCAAACGACTTTCGATTTGTTTGAGTTCTTGACGTTCTGATTTGAATTCAGCGTCCACTTCTTCACGGTATTTTCTGGCTTCTTCTTTGGCCTCCAATAGTGCTTCTTTTTTAAGAGACTTGCTTTCACGTTTGGCTTCATTAACAAGTAAATCCGCTTCACGCTCGGCTTGTCCACGTAAATTAGTTGCTTCTTGTTCAGCATTTAAAAGCATCAACTCTGCAGCTTCCTGAGATGATTTCATCTTGGCTGAGATGCTGACATATCCAATGACTAAACCAATGATGACGGCAAAAACAGCAATCGCAAGCGACATGATTTCCATGTTTTTACCTCATTTTATTGTTATTCCGAATGACATACATTCTTTTACATTCTACCATAAAAAAGTGATTTTCACAAACCTAAAATAGAATATGTTTTGGGGAAATTGGAACACATTCACAAAAATAAAATTGTTATTTAGAAATAGTAGTTTAGTAGAGACTTGAGAAAAAGCCTACTTTTCAGTAGACTTAGTTTATTTCTATTCTAATCGGTACTCTTCCAAAATTCTGCTCTGCTATACTTGGATTTCCCAGTTGGTAAATCTGGTCTGCCTTTTGGGTCATAGCATCCCAAGGTTCTTTGCCAATTCGGCTGACTAGATCGACCTGCCCTTTCAAAGACTTGAGATGTTGCCTGCCTTTTTCAGTAAAGCCAAGAACATGGATGCCTTCTGGCAAGTCACTTTCTCTAGCCTGCACCAAGATATAGGTCAAAAGGCGTCTGACACGCGCCTTGGTGTAACGTTTGGTCGCAACCGCCTCAATCAAGTCTTCCACAGACTGGACTGTCTTGATGGTCTCTTTAATGCGCACAGCCATTTCTTGATTGACCTGATAGATGGTGGTTATGTCGGGATTTGACAAGATTTGATAGCGGAGCAAAGGAAAATAGTCTTCCCAGCTCACTTTACTGGTCTGCTCAAATAGGGCAACAGAAGGCATAAATCGTTCTAAGAAATCTTTGTCCCTTTGGTGCTGACGGAGGGCTGTCGCCGAGGCGAAGTCCACATCCTGGTCCACAGAATGGTAACCAGCCCCCTGACGCTGAATCGGATACAGCTTGATATTTCGTCCCGCAACCGCCTTGGCATAGGCCAAAGCAAGAACATGATTGGGTGTATGGCCTGAAAAATCAAGACCAGCAAATTCCTTCCACATGGCTTGGGTTTTCTGGGGATAGGAGAGAGAATCAGGCAGATTTTCCACAAAATTCTCCATCTCTCTACCTTGCTCTGCGTATAAGTCAGCGATTTTTTGATAATCCAGAACTTCTTCTGTTCCAAAAGCGAGGCTATCAATACCCAACCGAGCCAAGATATCCACAGCCCCTTGGCCAAAGAAATCCGCCGCCTGAACACTGACTAAAAAGGGCAGTTCCACTACCAGATCAGCACCATTTTCAAGCGCCATCTGGGCTCGTGTCCACTTGTCCACGATAGCAGGCTCGCCTCTCTGCATGAAATTCCCAGACATGGCCACAATTTTCAACCCCTTCGTCTGCTCAAGCAGGTATTTGTGGCCATTATGAAAAGGATTGAACTCCGCGATAATACCCGTGATGGTCATGATAATCTCCTACTTCTGCGCCACAAAAAACCAACGGGTGCTGGTTTCTGTTGGCTCTTTGTCTTCAAAGTCCGCAAAGAGTTTGAAGGATTTGAATCCGGCCTGTTCCAGCAAAATATCATAGGTCAAGACCTCATAGGTTCGCTCCTCATGCACTTCATCGTGGCGACTAAAGGAACCATCCGCTTCCTTGACAAAGAAAGTCAACTCATGAACGATAGAGTGAGGCGCCGCATCCTCATAGGTATCCCATAGCATGGCGAAATCTTCTGCATTTTCATGATAAGAATAGCCTGGAAAAACTTCGTCTGTCTGGTAGGTCGAATGCACATCAAAGATGAAAACTCCATCTTCATTAAGGGCATTATACACTTCCTTAAAAACATCCCCTACTTCCACCTCATCCTGCATGTAGCAGATAGAGTCCGAATAACAAGTGACAAAGTCGTATTGACCTACCTTGGACAAATCCAACATATTGCCTTCAATAAAATCAATCTTTTGTTTGGCTGAAGCCGCTCTCTTCTCCGCAATCTTCAGCATATCTGCGCTCAAGTCAAGTCCAGTCACATCAAAACCAGCTTGAGAAAAGCGTACAGACTGGATGCCTGTCCCACAAGCCAATTCCAAGAGTTTTTTTCTCTCCTTTGTCTTAGGCAAATGACCCAGAGAAAAATCCGTCCATTTATCATATAAACTATCGTCCATGACCGCATCATAGACCGCCGCAAAGGTTTCATAAGTTGCCATAATCATGATACCAAGAGCCTCCATGGCAAACACCACTCGCCCTATACCTTTCTATCCATTTTTTCTAAAATAAGCAAAGAAACCCAGTTGGCTACAACTGAGTTCGTCTTCTAAGCAAGAGCTTCTGAAATATCTACTGACTCCGCCTCATGCCATAGCTTTTCTAAGTTATAGTGGGCACGCATTTCTTCTGAAAAGACATGCACGACAACAGAGCCGAGGTCTAGTAGGACCCAACCTCCAGCTGCATCTCCTTCGACATGACTGCCTTTAAAGCCTGCATCGGCTACTTTTTCACGGATATTATCAGCGATAGCGTCCAACTGACGGCTATTCATTGAACTAGTAATAACAAAGTAGTCAGTCACGCTAGTCAAATCTTGGACATCAAGTGCGAGGATATCCTCCGCACGTTTCTCATCAGCCGCTTTCACGACTAGTTCTAGTAATTCTTTTTCGTTCATTTAGTCCTCTTTCTAGAAAATATGCTTGTAATCTAGGACATCTGCAAAGCGCCCCTCCCAAATGCCCTCATAAAATTCATTTATCGTTTCTGCTGGAATGTCTTTCCCATCAAACGTTGTGCAAGTTCCTTCTGGAATAATAAGCTGATAGCCATATTCAAAGGCAACCTTGACAGAGGTATCCACACAATATTCTGTCTGCATACCACATAAAACTAATTTTTCAATCCCCTGTTTATCCAAGTATTCTTTTAAACCAGTTTCTTTGAAAATACTGTTATACTTCTTCTGAAAGACCTTTTCATTAGGTTTTCGACTTAAAAGCTCAGATAACTGCCAATCTTCTGATGTTTGAGCTTCAGCGTTCTCAATATGTTGAACATAGACAATTTCAATATTCTTGCTTCTAGCCTGGTTTTGTAAATAAGAAATTTTTTCCAATAGACTATTTGTCTGAAAACCAGTTTCCACTAAAATATTCTGAACATCAATGATTATAAAAGCCGTCTTCATTTAGTCCTCTTTCAAATAGTGCACAAAGGCGTTATAGGTTTCAAGGGTTTGGGGATAGATAGAGAATCCCTGATGAGCTAGATGCTCCACGGTACGAGCTGTTTCGTAGGCCACCGCCTTATTAAGCGATAAACTTGCAATCTCACGTGCCACATCTACTCCTGGAAAGGCACGATTGTGCTCGATATAGTCTGCGACGTAGATGACTTTATCTAGGTCTGTCATCTGACCAGCACCGACTGTATGGATTTCAATGGCTCGCAGGATTTCTGAATCATGCAAATCCAAATCTTCCTGAATCTTGTAGATGCCAACCATGCCATGCCAGACATTATTGCCCCAGTTTTTGAGATCAGGATCCAGCTGATAACGGTCAATCAGGTCTAGAAATTCCTGATCTGACAGCTTTTTAGCGTAGTCATGAAGAAGGCCTGCTAGTCCTGCTTTCTCGACATCTACTCCAAATCGTTGGGCTAGTTCTATGGCTGCACGCTCCACACCCAAGCAATGGGTTAAGCGTTTTTCAGGTAAAAGCTCTGTCATTTTTTCCAACAAAGCCTCGCGAGAGCAGTTGATATAGTCTTGATAGGCCATCAGTAGAGCCCCTCCTTCTCGATGTAGTCTAGCACCGGCTGAGGCAGGAGAAAGTTGGGTTTCCGACCTTGGGCAAGGAAGTCCCGCACCATGCTGGATGAGATATCCATGAGAGGCACATCCACCCAGATAACTGGATAGGAAGTTCCAGCCTTGTAGCGTGGGCGCTGAACCCCTACAAACTGAACCATGTCGACCAGCTCATCAATTCGGTACCACTTAGGCAAATAGTCCACCATGTCGGCCCCGATGATAAAGTAATAATCCGTATCTGGATACTGCTCTGTCAAAATCTTCATGGTGTCGTAGGTGTAGGAAATGCCCTTGCGCTCTAGCTCGATTGTTTCAATGGCTAGCCCTTCAATCCCCTCAATCGCCAATTCAAGCATCTTGAGACGATGGTGTTCAGGGATGGTTTCCTTTTTATCTACGTGAGGAGGTTGGTACTCAGGCATGAGCAAAACTTGATCCAGTCCTAACTGTTGCCGTACTTGGTCAGCAACAATCAGATGCGCATTGTGAACAGGGTTAAAATTCCCCCCTAAAATCCCGACTTGTTTGCGTTTTTTCTCCTTGATTTCTGGCTCCAACTCTACCTTGGTAAAGGGAGTCAATAATTCGATTGCCATAGGCTAGTCTCCTTTATTTCTCTGTAAAAACAGTTGTTTGGAGTAGTTTTTTTAGATTTCTTTGACTTTTTTAGAAATCTTGCGATTTTCTTTCTTGCTGGATTCTTTAAACAAAATCAAGATGCGTCCGATTTTTTGGACTGTGTCCACACCGATTTCTTCTTCCAAAATTTCAGCTACTTCGTGGATATTTTCATCGGTGTTTTGCAAAAGAGTCACCTTGATCAATTCACGGGCATCAAGAGCTTGACGGACGCTGGTTTTGATTTGGTCGTTGAGTCCATTTTTTCCGATTTGGATGATGGGTTTGAGTGTGTGTGCCTGGCTGTTGAGGAAGGCACGTTGTTTTGATGTTAATGACATAATTTCTTCCTTGCTTTTTGATAGTTATTTTAGGTGGTGAGGGACGGTCGGAACTAATTTTCCAAAGATCTCATCTTTGAAAAATGGATTTCCTGACCTCACAATTGAGCCTTGGTCTCAATTGTGCCCCTTGCCAATCTACAGATTGGCAAGACACCACAGCAATAACTATCTCTTTATGAGCTCACTTTGTTCGCTCAGTAATTTTATTTTAAATAATTGCTTTTCGCGTGACGACTGCGACACCTTCTGGTGCCCAGACGGCGACTTTGGCTGTTCCTGTTACGCGGATCCAGCCGAGTCCAGAGATAACTAGGTCTGTCTTGTCCTTGATGGTAAATACATGTTGGACTAGTTTTGGAAAATCTTCTTTTTCCTTGCTATTTGGTGGTGTCAGAAGGGTTCCTACATGCTTGTCATAGAAAGCACTAGCTCCTTCAAGCTTGGTTCGGTGGAGTTTGAGTTCATTATCAAAGAAGGCTGTGAATCCTTGCTTTTCACCCGCAATGAAGTCAAAGCGTCCGAGACCGCCTAGAAACAGTGTTTGTTCAGGATTGAGCTGATAGGTTTTGGGTTTAATTTCCTTTTTAGGGCTGACATACTTGAGGTTTTTAGCCGTCAAGTAGTGAGCCATCTGGTGGCGGTGGATAATTCCCGGCGTATCGTAGATATAAGAACCGTCGTCAAGCGGAATCTCAATTTTGTCCAAGGTTGTCCCTGGGAAGCGCGAAGTCGTGATGACATTCTGATCACCCGTGATTTCTTGAATGATGGCATTGATGAGGGTTGATTTTCCAACGTTGGTTACACCGACCACATAGACATCGCGGCCCTTACGGTAGTGTTCAATCTTGTCAATGACTTCCTTAATGGCATGTTTGTTTTGTGCTGAAGTTAGGACGACATCGACTGGACGAAGACCTTCTTCGTGGGCACGTTCCATGAGCCACTGGCTAATCTTGCCTGGTTTAACTGACTTGGGCAGGATATCTTTTTTATTTCCAACCAAGAGGACATCATTTCCCGAGACAAAGCGTGGCAAGCCTGGAATGACAGAGCCATTAAAATCAAAGATATCAATGACATTGACCACTAAGGCATCACTGTCTCCCACCTCGTGCAAGAGCTTGAGGAAATCATCGTCCGTCAACTGGACATCCGTGATTTCATTATAGTGGCGGAGACGGAAACAGCGTTGGCAATAGACTTCGCCAGTTTCCAAACCTTTTTCAAGTGCCGACTGGGGGGTAAAACCAAGACCAGCCTTATCTGTCGTCTGAATGGTTGCTCCACAACCAATACAGAGAATTTCTTCCATAGTTAAATTCCTTTTTTATATGTAATCGGTCCGTACGTTTCAGTGATTTTTCGCTTCACACGGCGCTCACGAGCTCGGTTGATCTGTGTTTTGATCGAGTCATGTTGGACCAAGGGTTTGACTAAAATCGAGCGAATGCCTGCACGGTGGGCTGCTCGTATATCTGTCATGAGCTGGTCGCCAACCATGACCACTTCACTTTTCTCATAATGAAATTCCTTCATGGCACGGTCAATCCCAAATGTGAAGGGCTTCAGAGCCCAATAAACGTAGTCAATCCCAAATTTCTCAACTGCTCGTTGGACGCGTTTTTTAGTGTTATTTGATACCACAATGATGCGAATGCCCGCGTCCCGAAGATCATGTAGCCATTGCTTCATCTCTGGCGTCCCGTCAGGGTTGTTCCAAGCAATGAGGGTATTGTCCAAATCGACCAAAACAGCCTTGATTCCATGCGCCTGCAGGCTTGGGACTGTCAGATCATAGACTGCTTCCACAGCAAAGTCTGGCATGTAGTTTTCAATCACCATTTTGGCTCCTTTTCTTTTATTTTCTAGTAATTTTCTTCAGCCATTGAGATAAGGCCACCCATAAAATCAAGCTAGTCATTAAGATATAAATCCAAGCATTTGGCTCTTCTGTAAATGGTAGAGGAACATTCATTCCGAAGAAACCTGTAATAACCGCAAGTACTGCTAGTAAGACGGAGATAATAGTCAAAATTGACAAACTATCATTCAAGTTATTGTTTAGGATGTTGTTGTAAGAAGCTGAGAGTTGTTGCAAGACTTGAGAAATCAAGTCTGTCATAGACACCAACTGATGGGCTTCAATCATGGCATCATCAAACTGCTCTCGTTCGACATCATTAAATCTCCGATAAAGAGCATGGCCCTGGATATGTTCCAAGAGGAGTCGATTTTGTTTTGCTGCTGCTGTCAAGTAAACCATACCAGTCTCCAAGTCAGAGAGGGCGAAGAGATTTTTCTTTGTTGTAGTTTGACGTAGCAAGGCACTAATTTCGTCCTTACTTTTATCCATCTCTTCAATGACAGGATAATAAGCGTTACTGATAATCTCTAAACCAGCAAAGAGAAACTTGTAAATAGAAAGCGACTCATGGCTATCCAGATAAGCTGACATCTGATCAATGACATAAGCATTCTTATGGTTGCTGATGGTAATCATTCGTTGTCTTTCGACGATAAAGGTCATGGGAATCGCTTCATAATATTCTTTGTCTTTTTCTAAATCAAGAACATTATAAATAAAGGTTACCGTCTCCGTTTCACGGTTATAATCCATATGAGCTCGTTCATTTCTATCCAGAGCATACTCAATGGTTTCCTTGTCCAATCCATAGATGTCAGAAAGATCTTCCATATTTTTAATCTTATCCACATCAAGGTCTATCCAGGTACAACCATTGCCCAACTGCTTTTCTAAAACCATCTTTTCTCCTTTATTAAACTCTTTCTATTGTACCATAAATCTGCTAAAATTTCAGGCCTGGTCTGTACGAGAGAAATTGCTGACGACGGTGATATTCCGATTGGGAACGAAGTGCAGAACCTGGTCTTCTCCTCTGAGTTGCGTTGTTCGAATGCCGACACTGACAACCTTGCCCGAGACAGTAATAGGACCATTTGTCAAAACGACCTCATCTCCCACATCCAGTTGACGTTCAAAGAGGATGAAAAAACCATTGATGACATCAGACAGAAAACCTTGGGCTCCCATCCCAATAGCCACCCCAGCAATCCCAGCCCCTGCCAGCAAACTAGAAACTGGCAAACCTAAAATCGACAAAATGCAGTAAAGCAAAAAGAAATAAAGGGTATAATTAAACACATTTTCTAACAGACGTGAGATGGTTTTCTGACGCCCGATATCATGACGAGACATTTTTAAAGAAGGTTTAACAATTCTCTGCACCATGGTATGAAGTAGTTTCTTAGCTATATAGAATAGCAAAAATAGAAATAACAGAGAAATTAACTTGGTTAAGATATTCTCAATAATCGTTGTTATATCAAGCTTATTGAGGTAGGTTTGAATAAATTCTTGCATAGAAAACTCCTTTCATTTATTATACCATACTTTCACAAGTGATGAATCTCCATAAATATTCAAAAATAATAGCCAAAATAGACAGAAAATTCTTGATTTTAGCTCATATTTATACTATAATCATAAACATTACACAACAAAGGAGATTGTTATGAAAAAAATCATTCATGCTTGGAATAAGGCAAGCCTAATCAAACGGATTTTGATTGGTATGCTTATTGGAGGAACCCTAGGGCTGACACTTCCTAACATTTCAGGAATTGGTTTACTTGGAGATCTCTTTGTTGGTGGCCTCAAAGCCATCGCACCTATTCTAGTCTTTGCCCTCGTTGCCAATGCCCTTTCCCAACATCAAAAGGGTCAAGATAGCAACATGAAAACGGTTATCCTCCTTTACTTGGTGGGAACCTTTGCAGCGGCACTTGTTGCTGTCCTAGCAAGCTTCATCGTCCCTGTTGAGATTACCTTAAATAGTGCCAATACAGAAATCGCTCCACCAGATGGAATTGGCCAGGTCCTCAGCAATCTCTTGCTCAAACTGGTTGACAATCCAGTCAATGCCCTCGTTACTGCTAACTACATCGGTATCTTATCTTGGGCAGTTGTTTTCGGGATTGCTATGAGAGAGGCCAGCAAAAATAGTAAAGAATTGCTGAAAACTATGGCTGATGTGACTTCTAAGATTGTCGAATGGATCATCAATCTAGCTCCATTTGGTATCCTTGGTCTTGTCTTCAAAACCATCTCTGATAAGGGAATCGGAAGCCTAGCTAACTACGGAATCTTGCTTGCCCTCTTGGTGACAACTATGTTCTTTGTCGCTCTGGTTGTCAATCCATTGATTGCCTTCCTCTTTATGAAGAGAAACCCTTATCCCCTCGTTTGGAAATGTTTGCGTGTCAGCGGTGTTACAGCCTTCTTCACTCGTAGTTCTGCGGCTAACATCCCTGTCAATATGAAACTTTGCCACGACCTCGGTCTGGATCCAGATACCTATTCTGTTTCTATCCCACTTGGTTCTACTATCAACATGGCAGGGGCAGCGATTACTATTAACGTTTTAACCCTTGCTGCAGTAAATACTCTTGGAATCCCTGTTGACTTTGCCACAGCCTTTGTCCTCAGTGTAGTTGCCGCAATCTCAGCCTGTGGTGCTTCTGGTATTGCCGGAGGATCCCTCCTTCTTATCCCAGTTGCTTGTAGCCTTTTTGGTATTTCTAACGATATTGCCATGCAAGTTGTTGGGGTTGGATTTGTGATTGGGGTCATCCAAGACTCATGTGAAACAGCCCTTAACTCTTCAACAGATGTCCTCTTTACTGCTGTTGCCGAATACGCAGCAGCCCGTAAAAAATAACTCATAAAGACAAGCCTGCTCAGGTCTTGTCTTTTCCGCTTTTATTCTAACTTACTAGGAAATCCTTATGTCTATTAGCCAACGTACGACTAAGCTCATCTTAGCTACCTGTCTTGCCTGCCTTCTTGCTTATTTTCTCAATCTCTCCTCAGCAGTTTCAGCTGGAATCATCGCCCTCTTGAGCCTATCCGATACCCGTAGAAGTACCATAAAATTGGCCCGCAATCGCCTCTTTTCCATGCTTCTAGCTTTGGTTATCGGAGTTCTGGCTTTTCACTTGAGCGGATTTCATATCTGGAGCCTTGGCCTCTATCTAGCTCTTTATGTTCCTCTAGCCTACAAGATGGGCTGGGAAATTGGCATCACACCAAGTACTGTTTTGGTTAGCCATCTCTTGGTACAAGAGTCAACCTCTCCAGACCTTCTAGTCAATGAATTCCTTCTCTTTGCTATCGGTACAGGATTTGCCTTGCTTGTTAATCTCTACATGCCTTCACGAGAAGAGGACATCCAGCATTACCACACATTAGTAGAAGAAAAGTTAAAAGATATCCTCCAGCGCTTCAAATATTATTTATCCAGAGGGGATGGACGCAACCGAGCACAACTGGTTGAAGAATTAGACACCCTTTTGGAAGAAGCCCTCAGACTGGTCTATTTGGATCACTCAGACCACCTCTTTCACCAGACTGATTACCATATTCACTACTTTGAGATGAGACAGCGACAAAGTCGCATCCTGCGAAACATGGCCCAGCAAATCAACACCTGTCACCTAGCTGCCAGTGAAAGCCTGATTTTAGCGCAGCTCTTTTCAAAAATTGCAGGTCAACTGAGCCAGACCAATCCTGCTTCTGATTTGCTAGATGAAATTGAACGTTATCTGGAAGTCTTCCGGAACCGCCGTCTGCCCAAGACAAGAGAAGAATTTGAAACCCGTGCCACCCTTCTTCAACTCCTACGTGAAGCCAAAACCTTCATCCAAGTAAAAGTTGATTTTTATAAAAAATATGGACAGTAAAAAAGAAAACTTCAGACCAATCACAAAAGGTGAATATCTGAAGTTTTCTTTTATTTGTAAGTTATTACCATAAAGGTTAATAGTAAAATGAATAAGGTCTAATATTCAACATCTTTTTGATAGAGGGCTAAGGTAAAACCCCACATACTTTGCTGTCTTATTATCCACGACACTAATTTTTACAAATCAATTTCATTTACCACACATAGTTAGTAAGACAGTTAGCTAGACCTCTCACTACCAGTTACAACGGAAAAGCCCACGAATCGATACCATTCGTGGATTTTTCCTAGTGAAGCGTTTAGGTAAGCCGCCATAGCGGTTACCTATTATTAGATTACGACACTGAGTTTTACAAATCGATTCCATTTGTAAAACTCAGTTAGTGAGGCAGTTAGCTAGTTCGCCAAATAGCGACTAGCGTCCAGCAATTAGGAACTTTAGTTCCAATTGTTGGTACTGAGTCACATCTTCTCCTCTAACTCTACATCTGGATACTTGTCCGCAAACCAGCGGAGGGCAAAGTCATTTTCAAAGAGGAAGACTGGTTGGTCAAAACGGTCTTTAGCCAAGATATTGCGACTTGATGACATGCGTTCATCCAAGTCCTCAGGTTTGATCCAGCGAACGGTCTTTTTACCCATTGGGCTCATGACTACTTCCGCATTGTACTCGCCTTCCATACGATGCTTGAAGACTTCAAACTGGAGTTGGCCGACAGCACCCAGCATATACTCGCCTGTTTGGTAATTCTTATAAAGCTGAATGGCTCCTTCTTGCACCAATTGCTCGATTCCCTTGTGGAAGGATTTTTGCTTCATGACATTCTTGGCAGAAACTTTCATGAAAATCTCAGGTGTAAAGGTTGGCAGTGGTTCAAATTCAAATTTGTTTTTTCCAACCGTCAAGGTATCCCCAACCTGATAAGTACCTGTATCGTAAACCCCGATGATATCTCCTGCCACGGCATTAGTCACATTCTCACGACTTTCCGCCATAAACTGGGTAACATTAGACAGTTTAGCACCCTTACCAGTACGAGGCAAGTTGACACTCATACCACGTTCAAATTCACCCGATACGATACGTACAAAGGCAATACGGTCACGGTGTCGAGGGTCCATGTTGGCTTGGATTTTAAAGACAAATCCTGAGAAGTCCTTGTCGTAAGGATCCACAATTTCTCCATCTGTTTTCTTGTGCCCATGTGGTTCTGGAGCAAACTTAAGGAAGGTCTCAAGGAAGGTCTGCACACCAAAGTTTGTCAAAGCTGAACCGAAGAAGACTGGTGTCAATTCTCCATCCAGAATAGCTTCCTCTGAAAACTCATTACCAGCTTCATTTAAAAGTTCAATATCATCCTTGACTTGCTCGTAGAAAGGATTGCTACCAAAGAGTTTGTCCCCATCTTCTAGACTAGCAAAACGCTCATCCCCTTTATAGAGCTCCAAGCGTTGGTTATAGAGATCATACAAGCCTTCAAAGGCTTTCCCCATCCCAATTGGCCAGTTCATCGGGTAGCTAGCAATGCCCAATACTTCTTCCAATTCTTGCAAGAGGTCCAGTGGCTCACGTCCGTCACGGTCTAGCTTGTTCATAAAGGTAAAGACTGGAATACCACGGTGTTTCACAACCTCAAACAATTTCTTAGTTTGGGCCTCGATACCCTTGGCAGAGTCCACCACCATGACCGCAGCATCCACCGCCATCAAGGTACGATAGGTATCTTCTGAGAAGTCCTCATGCCCTGGCGTGTCGAGGATATTCACGCGCTTACCATCGTAGTCAAACTGCATCACAGATGAGGTCACCGAAATCCCACGTTGCTTCTCGATATCCATCCAGTCAGACTTGGCAAAAGTCCCTGTTTTCTTTCCTTTAACCGTACCAGCTTCACGAATCTCGCCCCCAAAGTAGAGCAACTGCTCCGTGATGGTTGTTTTCCCTGCGTCCGGGTGGGAGATGATGGCAAAAGTACGACGTTTCTTAATTTCTTCTTGAATATTCATAAGTTCTCTTTCTTTGATTTTCTATTTTTAGTTATTTCAATAGCTAAGAATGATTTTACATTGGATTTTACCATTCCTTTCAACACTCCATTATATCGGATTTTAGCATTTTTTTCAATTTCTATTTCTTTTCAGCTCCCCCTCCCTTATTTATAGGAAAATATGGTAAAATAGAACAGACTAAAAATCATCATTTCACGAAAGGATGCAAGATGAAAATTACGCAAGAAGAGGTAACACACGTTGCCAATCTTTCAAAATTAAGATTCTCTGAAGAAGAAACTGCTGCCTTTGCGACTACCTTGTCTAAGATTGTTGACATGGTTGAATTGCTGGGCGAAGTTGACACAACCGGTGTCGCACCTACTACGACTATGGCTGACCGCAAGACTGTACTCCGCCCTGATGTGGCCGAAGAAGGAACAGACCGTGATCGCTTGTTTAAAAACGTACCTGAAAAAGTCAACTACTATATCAAGGTACCAGCTATCCTAGACGATGGAGGAGATGCCTAATGACTTTTAACAATAAAACCATTGAAGACTTGCACAATCTCCTTGTCTCTAAGGAAATTTCAGCAACAGAATTGACACAAGCTACGCTTGAAGATATCAAGTCTCGCGAGACAGCTATTAACGCTTTTGTTACCATCGCTGAAGACCAAGCTCTTGCTCAAGCTAAAGCTATTGATGAAGCTGGAATTGACGCTGATAATGTCCTTTCAGGAATTCCACTTGCAGTTAAAGATAATATCTCTACTGACGGTATTCTCACAACTGCTGCCTCAAAAATGCTCTACAACTATGAGCCTATCTTTGATGCGACAGCCGTTTCCAATGCAAAGGCTAAAGGCATGATTGTCGTTGGGAAGACTAACATGGACGAGTTTGCCATGGGTGGTTCAGGTGAGACTTCTCACTATGGTGCCACTAAAAATGCTTGGGATCAAAGCAAGGTTCCTGGTGGCTCGTCTAGTGGTTCTGCCGCAGCTGTAGCGTCAGGACAAGTCCGCTTGTCACTTGGTTCTGATACTGGTGGTTCTATCCGCCAACCTGCTGCCTTCAACGGGATTGTTGGTCTCAAACCAACCTACGGAACAGTTTCTCGTTTCGGTCTCATTGCCTTCGGTAGCTCATTAGACCAAATCGGACCTTTTGCTCCTACTGTTAAGGAAAACGCCCTCTTGCTCAATGCGATTGCCAGCGAAGATGCCAAAGACTCTACTTCTGCTCCTGTCCGCATTGCCGACTTTACTTCAAAAATCGGTCAAGACATCAAGGGCATGAAAATTGCTTTACCTAAGGAATACCTTGGTGAAGGAATTGACCCAGAGGTTAAGGAAACCATTCTGAATGCCGCTAAACACTTCGAGAAACTCGGTGCCATCGTCGAAGAAGTTAGCCTTCCTCACTCAAAATACGGTGTTGCAGTTTACTACATTATCGCTTCATCTGAAGCTTCATCAAACTTGCAACGCTTTGACGGTATCCGTTACGGCTACCGCGCAGAGGATGCGACTAACCTTGATGAAATCTATGTAAACAGCCGTAGCCAAGGTTTCGGTGAAGAGGTTAAACGCCGTATCATGCTAGGTACTTTCAGCCTTTCATCAGGTTACTACGATGCTTACTACAAGAAAGCTGGTCAGGTCCGTACCCTCATCATCCAAGATTTCGAAAAAGTCTTCGCGGATTACGACTTGATTTTGGGACCAACTGCACCAAGTGTTGCTTATGACTTGGACTCACTTAACCACGACCCAGTTGCCATGTACTTAGCTGACCTCTTGACCATCCCAGTCAACCTGGCAGGTCTCCCAGGAATTTCGATTCCAGCTGGATTCTCTCAAGGTCTACCTGTCGGTCTACAATTGATTGGTCCTAAGTACTCAGAAGAAACCATTTACCAAGCTGCTGCTGCCTTTGAAGCAACAACAGACTACCACAAACAACAACCCGTGATTTTTGGAGGTGACAACTAATGAACTTTGAAACAGTCATTGGACTTGAAGTCCACGTAGAGCTCAACACCAATTCAAAAATCTTCTCACCTACTTCTGCCCACTTTGGAAATGACCAAAATGCCAATACAAATGTGATTGACTGGTCTTTCCCAGGAGTTCTGCCAGTTCTCAATAAAGGTGTTGTCGATGCCGGTATCAAGGCAGCTCTTGCCCTCAACATGGACATCCACAAAAAGATGCACTTTGACCGCAAGAACTACTTCTACCCTGATAATCCCAAAGCCTACCAAATTTCTCAGTTTGATGAGCCAATCGGCTATAATGGCTGGATTGAAGTGGAACTAGAAGACGGTACAACTAAGAAAATCGGTATCGAACGTGCCCACCTAGAGGAAGACGCTGGTAAAAACACCCATGGTACAGATGGCTACTCTTATGTTGACCTCAACCGCCAAGGGGTGCCATTGATTGAGATTGTATCTGAAGCTGACATGCGTTCTCCTGAAGAAGCCTACGCTTACCTAACTGCCCTCAAGGAAGTTATCCAGTATGCTGGTATTTCTGACGTTAAGATGGAAGAAGGTTCTATGCGTGTGGATGCCAATATCTCCCTTCGCCCTTATGGTCAAGAAAAATTCGGTACCAAGACTGAGTTGAAGAACCTCAACTCCTTCTCAAACGTTCGCAAAGGTCTTGAATACGAAGTTCAACGTCAAGCTGAAATCCTTCGCTCAGGTGGTCAAATCCGCCAAGAAACACGCCGCTACGATGAAGCCAACAAGGCAACTATCCTCATGCGTGTCAAGGAAGGTGCTGCAGACTACCGCTACTTCCCAGAACCAGACCTACCACTCTTTGAAATCTCAGACGAGTGGATTGAGGAAATGCGTACAGAGTTACCAGAGTTTCCAAAAGAACGCCGAGCTCGCTACGTATCTCAACTTGGTTTGTCAGACTACGATGCTAGCCAGTTAACCGCAAATAAAGTCACTTCTGACTTCTTTGAAAAAGCTGTTGCCCTCGGTGGCGATGCCAAACAAGTCTCTAACTGGCTCCAAGGGGAAGTCGCTCAGTTCTTGAATGCTGAAGGCAAGACACTAGAACAAATCGAATTGACACCAGAAAACTTGGTTGAAATGATTGCCATCATCGAAGACGGCACGATTTCTTCTAAGATTGCCAAGAAAGTCTTTGTCCACCTAGCTAAAAATGGCGGTGGCGCGCGTGAATACGTGGAAAAAGCAGGTATGGTTCAAATCTCAGATCCAGCTGTCTTGATTCCAATTATCCACCAAGTCTTTGCCGATAACGAAGCCGCAGTTGCCGACTTCAAGTCAGGCAAACGCAACGCAGATAAGGCCTTTACAGGCTTCCTTATGAAAGCAACCAAAGGCCAAGCCAACCCACAAGTTGCCCTTAAACTCCTTGCCCAAGAATTAGCGAAGTTGAAAGAAGATGAATAACAGACTTTTTATATACCTTTTTCTATTTTAGAAAGAAGAAAAAATGAACAAATTTTTACGATTGCTATTTGTTTTAGTCATCATCGCTATGCTAGGCGCTTCTATACTACAAATTTTCTTTCCATCATACATGGGAAGTCACTCCGGGTATGGAATCTCTGCTGGTTGGCAACGAGAAATTGGAATATGGAACCTAGCTGTATTGATTCTTATTCTCGGTGTCAATATTAAGTACGATTGGTTCTATCTACGAATCGTGCTTCTCGCTCTCATCTTCGGTGGGATTGGAATAGGAACAAATCACTTAGTCAATTTTATGGAGTATCATTCTCCTGTAAATGCTATCGGTGCTTTCGAAAATTACTTGCTAGCGACGGGGTGGATTGTAGGGTGGCTCATTGAACATCATTCCATAAAGAAGATAACTGCTAGTAAATAACGACAAGTATATCTTAGATAATTTTTAAAGATTATAATATAGTTTAATAATCATTTAAATTAAGAAATCTATCTTCTCATTAGCCTCAATCCCATATCCTTCTTGAAGAGCTCAGCTACGACCAAGAAAGTCTTTGTCCACCTGGCTAAAAATGGCGGCGGTGCGCGTGAATATGTGGAAAAAGCAGGCATGGTTCAAATCTCAGATCCAGCTGTCTTGATTCCAATCATCCACCAAGTCTTTGCCGATAACGAAGCCGCTGTTGCCGACTTCAAGTCAGGTAAACGTAACGCAGATAAGGCCTTCACAGGCTTCCTTATGAAAGCAACCAAAGGACAAGCCAACCCACAAGTCGCCCTTAAACTCCTTGCCCAAGAATTGGCAAAGTTGAAAGAAGAGTAATATATAAAAGAAACCAGCCCTGAGGTTGGTTTTTTTCTCCCCTACCATCTCCCAATAACTATTTTGGCTTTATTTCCAGAAGATTTTATGGTACAATAAAGAGTAACAATATTTATTAAAGAGGTAAAAACATGATTGAAGCAAGCAAATTGAAAGCTGGTATGACATTTGAAACTGCAGACGGAAAATTGATCCGCGTTTTGGAAGCTAGCCACCACAAACCAGGTAAAGGAAACACAATCATGCGTATGAAATTGCGTGATGTCCGTACTGGTTCTACATTTGATACAAGCTACCGTCCAGAAGAAAAATTCGAACAAGCTATTATCGAAACTGTGCCAGCTCAATACTTGTACAAAATGGATGAAACTGCCTACTTCATGAACACTGAAACTTACGACCAATACGAAATCCCAGTCGTAAACGTTGAAAATGAATTGCTTTACATCCTTGAAAACTCTGATGTGAAAATCCAATTCTACGGAACTGAAGTAATCGGTGTAACTGTACCAACTACTGTTGAATTGACAGTCGCTGAAACACAACCATCTATCAAAGGTGCTACTGTTACAGGTTCTGGTAAACCAGCGACTATGGAAACTGGACTTGTTGTCAACGTTCCTGACTTCATCGAAGCTGGACAAAAATTGATCATCAACACTGCAGAAGGAACTTACGTTTCTCGTGCCTAATCTCTAGAAAGAGGTCATTCTATGGGAATTGAAGAACAATTTGGCGAAATCGTTATCGCTCCACGTGTACTTGAAAAAATCATTGCCATCGCAACTGCTAAAGTTGAAGGTGTCCACTCATTTTCAAATAAATCCGTATCTGATACCCTATCAAAACTCTCTCTTGGTCGTGGCGTCTACTTAAAAGAAAGCAACGAAGAACTAACTGCTGACATCTACCTTTATCTTGAGTACGGTGTGAAAGTACCAAAAGTGGCTCTTGCTATTCAAAAAGCAGTCAAAGATGCTGTCCGAGATATGGCTGATGTGGAACTTGCTGCTGTTAACATCCATGTTGCAGGAATCGTTCCAGATAAAACACCAAAACCTGAGTTGAAAGATCTATTTAACGAGGACTTCCTCAATGACTAGTCCATTATTAGAATCTAGACGCGAACTTCGTAAATGCGCTTTTCAAGCCCTCATGAGCCTTGAATTCGGCACAGATATGGAAACAGCTTGTCACTTTGCATATACACATGACCGTGAAGATGAAGATGTGCAAATCCCTGCCTTTCTTCTGAACTTGGTTTCTGGTGTTCAAGCTCAAAAAGACGAGTTGGATAAACAAATCAACCAGCACCTCAAGTCAGGCTGGACAGTTGAACGATTGACCTTGGTCGAAAAAAACTTACTACGCTTGGGTATCTTTGAAATCACATCATTTGATACACCTCAGCTGGTAGCAGTCAATGAAGCTATTGAACTTGCTAAGAATTTTTCAGATCAAAAATCAGCCCGCTTTATCAACGGACTGCTTAGTCAATTTGTAACTGAAGAAAATGAATAATCGAAAAGGTGTTTGGTTTCCCAAGCACCTTTTACCTCGTCCTTGATACAGAGTAAGAACCACATAAAAACTAGAACTGGCAGTCAGTTCTAGTTTTTATGTATTCTGAGGTATTAGTATTTTCTAAATCGTTGATAGCGCTCTTCCAACAACTCTTCTATCGGTTTTTGTGAAAGCATGGCTAGCTCAGTTTGGAGTTCTTTTTTGACACTCTTAATCAGTTCTTTACTAGAAAGTCCTGCTTCAGAAATCACCTTATCCACCACGTCCATTTCTAACAGTTCATGCGAAGTGATTTTCATCAGTTCTGCCGCTTCCATAGCACGACTGCCATCTTTCCATAGAATGGAAGCAAAACCTTCTGGACTGAGAATGGCATAGATAGAATTTTCCAGCATCCAAACACGGTCTGCGACTGCTAGAGCCAGAGCCCCACCTGAACCACCTTCACCGATAATAATGGCGATAATCGGAACTTTCAGGTCACTCATTTCCATGAGATTGCGAGCAATGGCTTCTCCCTGTCCACGTTCTTCCGCCCCCACACCAGGATAGGCACCTGCTGTATTGATAAAGGTCACAACTGGACGGCCAAACTTTTCAGCCTGTTTCATCAACCGTAGGGCCTTGCGGTAGCCTTCTGGATGCGGTTGGCCAAAATTCCGCTTGAGGTTGTCTTGCAAACTCTTGCCTTTTTGGATACCAACCACTGTTACAGCTTGGTCTCCAAGCCAACCAATACCACCAACAACTGCACCATCGTCACGAAAAGAACGGTCACCGTGTAATTGGATAAAGTCATCAAAAATGCCTGTCGCAAAGTCCAAGGTCGTCAAGCGACTCTGCTCACGCGCTTCTCTGACTATTTTTGCAATATTCATCTAGGACCCCCTCCATGCAATCTGACTAGGCTAGCAATCGTATCTGGTAAGTCTCTTCTTTTGACAATAGCATCCACAAAGCCATGTTCTAATAGGAATTCTGCCTTTTGGAAATCCTCAGGCAAGCTTTCACGAACCGTATTTTCAATGACACGACGCCCAGCAAAACCAACCAAACTTTGTGGTTCAGCTAGGATGATATCTCCTTCCATAGCGAAAGAAGCTGTCACACCACCTGTCGTTGGATCTGTCAAAATGGTCAGGTAAAAGAGACCAGCATTTGAATGGCGTTTAACCGCTGCAGAAATCTTGGCCATCTGCATGAGACTCATGATTCCTTCCTGCATACGGGCTCCACCAGAGGCTGTGAAGAGGACAACTGGCAATTTTTCCACAGTCGCATACTCAAACAAACGAGTGATTTTTTCACCTACAACCGTACCCATAGAAGCCATGATAAAGTTGGAATCCATAATCCCAAGAGCCACCGTCTGACCTTTTATAAGAGCTGTTCCTGTCACAACGGCTTCATCCAGACCTGTTTTTTCACGCATGGTTGCTAGTTTCTTTTGATAACCAGGGAAATGCAAGGGATCCTTGCTTTCAATCCCTGTAAACAATTCCTTGAAGGTTCCCATATCAATCGTCAAAGCCAAGCGTTCTTGGGCAGAAATACGAAAGGTATAGCTACAATGTGGACAGATACGCTCACTTCCCAGGTCCTTCTGATAAATGGTATGCTTACAGCCTGGACACTGGGAGAATAATTCATCTGGAACCTCTGGCTTGGCTTGAGGTTTTTCCCTAACCGAACGATTGGGATTGATTCGAATATACTTATCTTTTTTACTAAATAGAGCCATTGATTCCCCTTTTCGGTTTAAACTCTTGAAGTCATTTTATTCTTTTTCTTGATATTTGGGTAAGAAGGTTTCCATCAAGAAGGAAGTATCATAATCTCCAGCAATGACATTGCGATCTGAAATGAGGTCAAGCTGGAAATCTGCATTGGTCTGCACCCCTTCAATCTCTAATTCATAGAGGGCACGTTGCATTTTCATCAAGGCATCAAAACGATTCTCACCGTGAACGATGATTTTAGCAATCATACTATCATAATAAGGCGGAATGGTATAGCCTGGATAAACTGCTGAATCCACGCGCAAGCCAACTCCACCACTTGGCAGATGGAGATTAGTAATCTTACCTGGACTTGGAGCAAAGTTAAAGGCTGGATTTTCTGCATTGATACGACACTCGATAGCATGCCCTCTTAGAACAATATCTTCTTGCTTAACAGACAGAGGCTGACCTGCCGCAATGCGAATCTGTTCCTTAACGATATCCACTCCTGAAACAAACTCTGTTACTGGATGCTCTACCTGAACACGTGTATTCATTTCCATGAAATAGAATTTACCACTGGCTTCATCAAGCAGGAACTCAATGGTCCCTGCATTCTCATAGCCAACAGACTCTGCAGCTCGAACAGCAGCAGAACCAATTTCATTGCGTAGCGTTTTGCCAATTGCAATCGAAGGACTTTCTTCTAAAACCTTTTGGTTATTCCGTTGAAGAGAACAATCCCGTTCCCCCAAGTGAATCACATTTCCGTGTTCATCTCCTAAGATTTGAACCTCGATATGACGAGCTGGATAGATGACTCGTTCTATGTACATGGCACCATTGCCATAATTGGCCTTGGCTTCGCTAGAGGCCGTTTCAAAGGCTGAAACGAGGTCTTCTGGTTTTTCAACCTTACGAATCCCTTTACCACCTCCACCTGCTGAAGCCTTGAGCATAACAGGATAGCCAATTTTTTCAGCGACAGTCAAAGCTTCCTCAGAGTTATGCACTTCTCCATCCGAACCTGGAATGACTGGAACACCAGCTTTGATCATCTGAGCACGCGCATTGATCTTGTCTCCCATCATATCCATGACATGACCAGATGGACCGATAAACTTGATCCCAACTTCTTCACACATGGTAGCAAATTTGGAATTTTCACTGAGAAATCCAAAACCGGGGTGAATGGCTTCTGCTTCAGTCAAGACTGCAGCTGATAGAACCGCATTGATATTGAGATAAGACTCAGTTGACTTACCAGGACCGATACAAACAGCCTCATCTGCCAAAAGCGTATGAAGGGCTTCCTTATCAGCAGTTGAATAAACCGCCACCGTCGCAATCCCCAGTTCACGCGCCGCACGGATAATACGAACCGCAATTTCACCGCGATTGGCAATTAAAATTTTTCGAAACATGGAGAACCTCCTTAGTTCCCTATTGCAAAGGTAAGAGTACCACTGGCTGCAAGCTTGCCATCCACTTCAGCCTTTGCTTCAACCACAGCAATTGTACCGCGACGTTTTACAAACGTTGCTGTCATAACCAATTGGTCACCAGGTACAACTTGCTTCTTGAATTTAACCTTGTCCATACCAGCGTAAAAGACTAGTTTACCTTTATTTTCAGGTTTTGATAACTCCAAGACACCAGCTGTTTGCGCCAAGGCTTCCATAATCAGAACACCTGGCATAACAGGGTATTGAGGAAAATGACCGTTAAAGAAGGGCTCGTTAATGGTCACATTTTTGATAGCAACAATAGTATCTTCGCTCACTTCCAACACACGGTCCACTAGGAGCATAGGATAACGGTGGGGAAGGGCTTCTTTGATTCCTTGAATATCGATCATTTGATACGTACCAATCCTTTACCAAACTCAACCATTTCTTCGTTAGAAACTAGAATTTCCGTTACCACACCATCCTTAGGAGCTGGGATTTCATTCATGACTTTCATGGCTTCGATAATGACCAATGTTTGACCTTTTTTAACACTATCACCAACTGTTACAAAGGCAGGTTTATCTGGACCAGCAGCCAAGTAAGCCACTCCAACAAGTGGGCTCTCTACAACATCTCCCTCAGCAGCCACACTTGTTTCTGCTGGAGCCGAAGTTTCTTCCACTACAGTTTCTGCTGGAGCAGATGAAGGCGCTACTGGACTTGGTGTTGCTAGAACGGGCGCTGGAGCGACTTGAGCTGCAACTTCAGGTACAAGTCTAGCTTCATTCTTGCTAAACTGCAACTCATCCGTCCCATTTTTATAAGAAAATTCTCTCAAACTTGACTGGTCAAATTGGGCCATCAAGTCTTTAATATCGTTTAAATTCATACTTATTTATTCTCCCAACGTTTGAAAGCAAGAACTGCATTGTGGCCACCAAAACCAAAGGTATTTGAAATAGCGTATGGAATTTCTTGCTCCAAGCCTTGTCCATAAACGACATTGGCTTCGATATAATCTGATACTTCACTTGTTCCAGCTGTCATTGGTACAAAGTTATGACGCATGGCTTCAATTGTGACGATAGCTTCTACTGCACCTGCAGCACCCAGCAAATGTCCTGTGAATGATTTGGTTGATGATACAGGTACTTCCTTACCAAGAACAGCCACGATGGCACCACTTTCTCCTTTTTCATTAGCAGGAGTTGACGTTCCGTGAGCATTGACATAGGCTACTTGCTCTGGAGAAATCTCAGCTTCTTCCAAGGCTAATTTGATGGCCTTGATAGCTCCCTGACCTTCTGGATGTGGTGAAGTCATGTGGTAGGCATCACAAGTATTTCCGTAACCAACCACTTCAGCCAGGATAGTAGCGCCACGTTTTTCGGCGTGTTCAAGACTTTCAAGAACCAACATCCCAGAACCTTCACCCATGACAAAACCATTACGGTCCTTATCAAATGGAATGGAAGCACGAGTCGGGTCATCTGTAGTTGAGAGAGCAGTTAGGGCTTGGAAACCAGCAATAGCAAAAGGTGTGATAGAGGCTTCTGAACCACCTACCAACATAACGTCTTGGAAACCAAATTTAATTGAGCGGAAGGCATCCCCAATCGCGTCATTTGATGAAGCGCAGGCAGTATTGATGGACTTACAAACACCGTTTGCTCCAAAACGCATAGCAACATTTCCTGAAGCCATATTTGGTAAGGCTTTTGGAAGGGTCAATGGTTTCACACGTTTTGGTCCTTTGTCATGGAGGCGAAGCACTTGATCTTCAATTTCTTTGATTCCTCCAATACCAGAGGCCACGATAACACCAAAACGATCCTTATCAAGAGCCTCTACATCGAGATTAGCATGATTGACAGCTTCTTGGGCTGCGTACAAGGCATATAAAGAATAGTTATCAAAACGGTTGGTATCTTTCTTTACAAAGTATTTATCAAAAGGAAAATCTTGAATTTCTGCTGCATTATGCACATCAAAGTTACTATGATCAAATTTTGTAATTGGACCAATTCCGATTTTTCCAGTTGTCAAACTATTCCAAAATTCTTCTGGTGTATTTCCGATTGGAGATGTCACTCCATAACCTGTTACTACTACACGATTTAGTTTCATCTTTTTTACCTCTAGCTTCTGCTACATACTTAAGCCACCATCAATGGCAACCACTTGACCAGTTAGATAATCTTGGCCTGTTAAAAATACTGTCAAATCTGCAACCTGCTCTGCCTGCCCAAATTCTTTCATAGGAATTTGCGCCAGCATGGCATCTTTTACCTTGTCTGATAGAACAGCTGTCATATCGGACTCAATCATTCCAGGTGCAATAGCATTAACTCTGATATTGCGATTGGCCACTTCACGCGCCACAGACTTGGTAAAACCAATCAAACCAGCCTTAGAAGCTGCATAGTTAGCTTGACCGATATTTCCCATCAAACCAACAACACTAGACATATTAATGATAGCACCTTCTCTAGCTTTTATCATCGGTTTCAAGACTGATTGTGTCATGTTAAAGGCACCAGTCAAGTTAACCTTGAGAACTTTTTCAAAGTCTGCTTCTGTCATCTTGAGCATCAGGGTATCTTGGGTAATTCCTGCATTGTTGACCAAAACATCTACTGAACCCAGTTCTGCAATAGCTTGATCAACCATACGCTTAGCGTCTGCAAAATCTGATACATCTCCTGAAATGGGAACCACCTTGACACCATAGTTTTCAAACTCAGCGAGCAATTCCTCTGAGATTGCACCACGACTGTTTAAAACAATATTGGCTCCTGCTTGAGCAAACTTGTGGGCAATGGCAAGACCAATTCCACGACTCGAACCTGTAATAAAGATATTTTTATTTTTTAGTTGCATTCTTTTCTCCTGTTTCCTCTTGTATTTATGGGAGAAGGGATTACTTGTTTCCCAATAGGGCTTCCAAGCTAGCCTGATCTTCGACATTGGCTAGTTTAGCCGTTTTATCAATTTTTTTGACAAAGCCTGACAAGACTTTCCCCGGTCCAATCTCGATAAAGTTGGTTACGCCTGCTTCTTGCATAACTGCAATACTTTCGTAGAAACGAACTGGCTCCTTGACCTGACGCATCAAGAGTTGAGCAATGTCTTCTTTTTGCATAACTGCAGCTTCTGTATTGCCGACTAGGGGACAAGTGAAATCTGAAAAACTTACTTGAGCTAGAGTTTCAGCTAGTTTCTGACTAGCAGGCTCAAGGAGAGCGGTATGAAAAGGTCCTGAAACCTTGAGAGGAATCAAGCGTTTGGCACCTGCTTCCTGCAAGAGTTCAACAGCTCGATCAACTGCAACCACTTCTCCACCAATCACGATTTGTGCAGGTGTATTATAGTTGGCTGGGGTAACCACTCCAAGTTCAGAAGCTTTTTGACAGGCTTCTTCAGTAACCTCTACTGGCGTATTGAGAACTGCTACCATCTTGCCAGAGCCAGCAGGAGCCGCTTCTTCCATATAGACGCCACGCTTAGCTACCAAAACAACCGCTTCTTCAAAATCCAAGGCGCCGCTAGCCACCAAGGCAGAGTATTCTCCAAGGGACAAACCAGCAACCATATCAGGCTGATAGCCCTTTTCTTGCAATAATCGGTAAATAGCAACTGAAGTTGCTAAAATAGCTGGTTGCGTATAGCGAGTCTGATTGAGTTTTTCTTCTTCCCTATCAATGAGATAACGCAAATCATAACCGAGTACCTGACTCGCTTGATCAATCGTTTCTTTGACAATAGGGTAGTGATCGTAGAGATCCCGTCCCATACCTAGATACTGGGCACCTTGACCAGCAAATAAAAAGGCCGTTTTAGTCATTTCTTACAACTCCTGCCCAACGAGAGGCTTCTTCTTGAATTTTCTTAGCTGCTCCGTAATACAAATCTTTTAGGATTTCTTCAACGGTTTCTTCTTTGGAAACAAGCCCTGCAATTTGACCTGCCATAACAGATCCACCATCCACATCTCCGTGAACAACCGCTTTGGCTAGAGCGCCCGCTCCCATTTGTTCAAAGATTTCCAAATCAGGATTTTCTTGTTTAAAGGCATCTTTCTCAGCTTTTTCAAAATCACGAGTCAACTGATTTTTAATCGCACGAACAGCATGGCCAAAGTGTTGTGCTGAAATCGTAGTATCAATATCTCTAGCTTTTAAAATTTTCGCCTTATAATTTGGATGGGCATTAGACTCTTTTGCAACGACAAAGCGAGTTCCAACCTGAACAGCCTCTGCCCCTAGCATAAATCCAGCCGCAGCACCTTCACCATCCGCAATCCCTCCTGCAGCAATAACAGGAATAGATACAGCTGCCACCACTTGACGCACCAAGGTCATTGTTGTTAATTTACCGATATGTCCCCCAGCTTCCATTCCTTCTGCAATGACAGCATCCGCACCGATTTTTTCCATGCGTTTAGCTAGGGCAACACTTGGTACAACAGGAATAACTGTAATACCAGCTTCGTGAAAGCGTTCCATGTATTTACCTGGATTTCCTGCCCCTGTTGTCACTACCTTAACACCTTCCTCTATAACGAGATCTACAATATCTTCCACAAAAGGAGACAAGAGCATGATGTTGACACCAAAGGGTTTATCCGTTAACGATTTGATCTTGTCAATATTTGCCTTGACAACTTCTTTCGGGGCATTTCCCCCACCGATAATGCCTAGTCCTCCAGCCTTGGAAACAGCCCCTGCCAAATCACCATCAGCAACCCAAGCCATTCCTCCTTGAAAAATAGGATAATCAATGTTCAATAATTCTGTAATACGCGTTTTCATAGTGCCTCCATCGTTTCTTGCTTACGTAATAGTTCGATACTGTCATAATTTGAAAATCAAACTATTACCTAAACAAGAGGGAGCGGGTTTCCCTACTCCTTCTATCTTATATTCTGCTTATTTTGTTTGCTCTTCAACGTAGGCAACCAAGTCACCAACTGTTTTCAAGTCATCTTCTGCTTCGATTTGGATATCAAAAGCATCTTCGATTTCTGAGATTACTTGGAACAAGTCCAATGAATCTGCGTCCAAATCATCAAAAGTTGATTCAAGTGTTACTTCTGATGCGTCTTTTCCAAGTTCTTCAACA